>JBAUVS010000238.1:0-3406 GCA_049583345.1 Woeseiaceae bacterium | reverse complement strand
GAACGCGCCGGCCTCATCGCGGCACTCGTGCTGACCATTCAAACGGTGTTCTATTTCATTTTCTACCAGCAGATGTCGACGTCGCTGAACCTGTTCGCATTGCGCAACGTCGATCCGGCGTTCAACCTGTTCGGCTGGCACCTCTGGGACTGGTCGCCGGCCCAGTTCCAGGCCTTCAATCCGATCTGGATCTTCATCCTCAGCCCGCCCCTGGCATGGCTGTACACGGCCGCGGGCCGACGCAACAAGGACATCTCGATCGCCGCCAAATTCGCGCTGGGTTTCGCGATCGTCGCGGGAGGCTTCTTCATCTACGGGGCCGCCGGGCACGTCGCCGCGAGCGACGGTCGCGTGTCGTCCTGGCTGATGGTATGGGGGTACGGCGCCATCTCGCTGGGCGAGCTGCTGGTGAGCGGTCTCGGCCTGGCCATGGTGGCGCGCTACGTGCCGGCCAGCGTGGGCGGCTTCATGATGGGCGCGTACTACATCGCTTCGGGAGTCTCACAGTATCTCGGCGGCGTGGTGGCTTCCTACGCCAGCATCTCCGATACGATTACCAACGACCCGGTGGCCAGCCTGCCGATCTATACGAGCCTGTTCAACAAGCTGGGCATCGCGGCGCTGGTCTGCACGGTGATTGCCATCGCTGTGCTGCCATTAATGAAGCGCCTGTCCGACACGCACCACGGCTACCGGTCCAGGCCCGAAATCTTGCCGGAATCCAGTGTCAACCTGGAGGGAACCGACCAGCACCGACACGAGCCGTGACCGGCTCTGTACCGCATTGGGCTCACGGCTCCACTCCGAGCTCCTGCAGCCGCGCGTCGACCAGCTCGGCAATGTGATGGTGATCTTCCAGCACGCGCTTCACGTCGCGAAGGCGCGCCGACGTCAAATACGAGCGATAGAGAAGGGCATTCCGGAATGCCGTCGATTTCAGTATCGCGGGCGATAGCGGCGCAGGCGGCGCGTCCGGTAGCCAGGGAATAGCCGGCGGATCGCCGTTGGGGTTCGGCTGGCGAAAGACGTTCGCCATGTCGACATTGGCGATGAGCAGGGGATCGGAGAAGCGGTATGTAGTCTGCACTTCGTCGTTCTGCCGCGTTTCCACCGCCGCGACGTCCGCGCTCAGCGATTGCAGCGCGGTGATGAGCGCCGGGCTGCCGATGACGCTCATTCGTCCCGACTCCTTGAGCGCTTCGTACGTTACCTGCCTGATGTTCATATAGGCAATATGAAAGAGCCCGACGGATATGTGACGGTCGCGATCGGCGGGATCGATGGCCGCGTCCGGGTCTGCGCTGTACGCGTAGAGCGCCTGCCGCGCTTCGCTCTGGCGCTCCATCAAGTCGATCAATTTGTCGAGGCTTTCGATGGACCAGGCGACATCCTCTTGCATCGCCTTGAGATAGACGATCTCCTCCCGCCGCTCGATCCGGCCGGCGTTCCAGTTCGACACCTGGATGCCGATGAAGACGCCGACAACGACGATGAAGAAGTCGATCCCGATTGCCGTCCAGCTCTGATGTTTCACATGTTCGATGACGCGCGAGAGGATCATGGCGGAGTCTCCTTCTCGACGAGCGTCGGCGCGGGGCGACCGAGCGCCCCCAGAATGCGCGCGCGCAATTCCTTCGCCGATATGAGCCACGCACGATAGGTTTGAATTTCTTCATAACGGTTCGCCACCGTCGGCAGCCATTCGATGAACGACGGACGCTCGATCATGCGCGCGTAGGCGGCCATTGCATCGTCGACGGCAATGTCGGGAAAGCCCGCGTCCCAGGGCGTCTGTTCGAGCAGGTCATGGGTGAGGATTCCGGCGGACCTTTTCAAATATTCGGTCTGTACGGCCTCGCGCAAATAGTTCCACTGCGCCTGGCTCTGGACCTGCGTATAGAATTCCATGAGATCGAGCAGCAGCGCCTTGTCGCGAAAGATGCCGAGATCGCCCGACGATTTCATTTCCTCGAACGTATACGCTCGAACCGGCGGCGAGTAAGTGTACGCACCTGTCAGCACGGCGTAGACAAAGCGTCCGGGCTGAGTGCGGACCATATCGGGGTTGTCGATGGACGCGATCAGGAACTGGCCGAGTTCCGCCCGTTCCCCGGCGAGGGTGATGCCGACCTCGAGGGCCGTGATGCTTTGATCGAGTTCAGACGCGATGCGCTCGAGGTAATCCCGCTCGAGGGCCCTCTCGCGTCGCGCCTCGCTCCATTCGGTGATCTGGAAGGCAAGCAGAATGCCGGCGACAACGATCAGGAAGTCGATCGCGATGGCGGTCCAGTGCTGCGCTTTCACGTGTTCGATGACGCGGGAGAGGATCATCGTGTCGCCATTTCCGGAACAAAGCACAATTGGTGGCCAGGGGCGGAATCGAACCACCGACACGCGGATTTTCAGTCCGCTGCTCTACCTACTGAGCTACCTGGCCCTGGATTGCTTCGTCGCTGCGCTCCTCGCAATGACGTTTGGATATGGGTGGGCCGGGTATTAGACCGGCCCGTGCCAGGACAGTCAAGGGAGCGCAGGGGCCGGCCGTTGGACAGGGCATCTTGCCCATACCATCATTGGGGCAGAGCAATCGAAGGGAACGCACCATGACCAGACCACCATTCCCCGCGAGCCGTGCTCGACGCACTGTCGCTCGAGCCGGTGGAGACCTGCACCGCGCCTTGCTTTGCCTGCTGCTGGGCGCGCTGGCGGCCTGCGGCGGTTCGGGGGGAGTCGATTCGGGTCCGGGGGACGGCGGCGGGAATGGCGGCGGTGGAGGCGGCGGCACGAACAATCCGCCGGTCGGCAACGGTCCGTTCATCGTCGTGGACCAGTTCGGCTACCCGAGCGGTGCGCAGAAAATTGCCGTCATCCGCGATCCCCAAAGCGGCTTCGATGCCGGCGACAGCTACACGCCCGGCGCGACCTTCGAGCTGGTGCTCGCCGCCACCGATGCGGTGGCATTGAGTGCCGCTGCACAGCCCTGGAACGGCGGCGCCACGGACGCCAGCTCCGGCGACCGGGTCTGGTGGTTCGACTTCTCCGGCGTCACGGCGGCCGGGGACTACCTCGTCCGCGACGGCGACAACGGCGTGGTCTCGCCGACCTTCACCATCGGCGACAATGTCTACGCCGACGTCCTGCGCGCGGCGGTACGCATGTTTTTCTACCAGCGGGCCGGCATCGCCAAGACCCAGCCCTACGTTCCCGCGGGCTGGGTGGACGGCGCCAGTCACCTGGGCCCCGGCCAGGATCCGCAGGCACGGCGTTTTCTCGACCAGGGTAATGCCGCAACCGCGCGGGATCTTCGCGGCGGCTGGTACGACGCCGGCGATTACAACAAGTACACCAACTGGACTGCCGACTACGTCCTCGAATTGCTGCATGCCTACCTGGAACAGCCCGCCAT
>JBAUVS010000237.1:0-15079 GCA_049583345.1 Woeseiaceae bacterium | reverse complement strand
GCGCGCTGGTCGCCGAAACGGGCCTTGGCCCGACGGACCTCGTCTGGCCGGTGTTCGTGCTCGAGGGAGAGGGGCGCGCTGAGACCGTGGCCTCCATGCCGGGGGTGCAACGCAAGAGTATCGACCTCCTGCTCCCGGATCTCGGGCGGGCCGCGGGCCTCGGGATACCGGCCGTCGCGCTGTTCCCGGTGATCGATGCCGGCAGGAAGAGTCCTGACGGGGCCGAGTGCGCGAACCCGGACGGTCTCGTGCAGGCGGCGGTGCGCGCGATCAAGCGGGAATTCCCGGCGCTCGCCGTCATTACCGACGTCGCCCTCGACCCCTACACGACGCACGGGCAGGACGGCATCATCGACGATGCCGGCTACGTGCTCAACGACGAGACCGTGAATATGCTCGTCAGGCAGGCCGTCTCGCATGCCGACGCCGGTGCCGACGTGGTCGCGCCGTCGGACATGATGGACGGGCGTATCGGCGCGATCCGCTCGGCGCTCGAGGCCGCGCGGCATTACGACACGCTGATCCTCGCCTACGCAGCCAAGTACGCGTCGTGCTTTTACGGACCGTTCCGCGACGCCGTGGGCTCGGCCGCGAATCTCGGAGGCGGTGACAAGTCCACTTACCAGATGGCGCCGACCAACGCCGACGAGGCGCTGCGTGAGGTGGCGCTCGACATCGAGGAAGGCGCCGACATCGTCATGGTCAAGCCCGCGCTGCCCTATCTCGACATCGTCCGGCGCGTGCGCGAATCCTTCGGCATGCCAACCTTCGCATACCAGGTGAGCGGCGAGTACGCGATGCTCAAGGCCGCGGCAGACACGGGCGCGCTCGACGAACGCGCCGCCGTACTCGAGGCACTCCTGTGCATCAAGCGGGCCGGCGCCAGCGCCATACTCACCTACTTCGCGCCTGCGGCCGCGGCCTGGCTCAGCCAATGACGGTAGACCGCTACGGCGTCATGGGCTACCCGGTCTCGCACAGCCGTTCGCCGGTCATCCACCGCTTGTTCGCGCTGCAGACACAGCAGGACATGCAATACGAATTGCTGCAGGTGGCACCCGACAAGCTGGATACGGCCATCGGCCAGTTCAGACGCACGGGCGGCAGGGGCCTCAACATCACCGTGCCACACAAGCAGGCGGTCCTGCATTTCGTCGACGAAATCAGCGAACGCGCCGAGACGGCCGGCGCCGTCAACACCCTGGCATTCCGCGACGCAGGCGTGTTCGGCGACAACACCGACGGCGTCGGTCTCTTGCGTGACCTCACGGCCAACCTGGGACTCCGGCTCAAGGGCAGCAACATCCTGATCCTCGGCGCGGGCGGCGCGACCCGGGGCATCGTGGGCCCGCTGCTGGAAGCGCGGCCCCAGTCCCTGTGGATCGCCAACCGGACCCTGGACAAGGCCGAGGCGCTCGCGTTGCAGTTCGGGAACATGGGGCCGGTCAGCGCCTGCCAGTTCGACCGGGTACCGGTCTCGGATCCCTACGACCTGATTATCAACGCAACTTCGGCGGGGCTGCGCGGCGAGGCGCCACCCTATCCGCAGGCCGCGGTCTCGGACAGGACCTTCTGCTACGACCTCTCCTACGGGCTCAACCCGACGCCGTTCAGCATCTGGGCCCGCAAGCACGGTGCATCGCATTCCGTGATGGGCTGGGGGATGCTCGTGGAACAGGCCGCCGAGTCGTTCCTGATCTGGCGGGGCGTGCGGCCGGACACGGCTCCCGTACTGAAACAGATGCACATCAGCGCATAGTCACGAGTTCTTCGGCGCTGGTCGGGTGGATCGCGACCGTATCGTCGAGGTCCGCCTTCGTGGCACCCATGCGGATGGCGACCGCGAAACCCTGCAGCATCTCGTCCGCACCGTCGCCGATGATGTGGCAGCCGACGACACGCTCGTCTGCCCCTGCCGTGATCAGTTTCATCGCGGAGGGTCGCTTCGCTTCGCCCAGCGCGTAAAAGAGCGGCGTGAATCTCGAAGTGTGCACGCGAATGGCACCGTCGTAGCGTCTGCGCGCCTCGTCTTCGGTGAGCCCGACGGTGCCCACGGGCGGATGACTGAAAATCACCGTCGGGATCCACTCGTAGTCGAGGTGACGGTCCTGCATGCCGCCGAACAGCCGGTCCGCGAGCCGTCTGCCCGCGGCGATCGCGACCGGCGTCAGCGCGGCGCGGCCGGTGACGTCGCCGAGCGCAAAAATGTGCTCCACGTTGGTCCGCTGCCACTCGTCGGTGCGCACGAAGCCGTCGTCGTCGGATACGACGCCGGCCTTCTCGAGCCCGAGCCCGGCCGTGTTCGGGTCCCGCCCGATCGCCCACAAGACACAGTCGACCGGTCCGAAGCGACTGCCGTCGAAAGTCTCCAGCACCAGTCCGTCGGCGCTTCGCTCGAGCGCTGCGGGTACCGACCGGGTCTCGATGGCGATGCCGTCCTCGCGCATGGCCGTCATGAGCGCTTCACCGAGCATCGGGTCGAACTCACGGATGATCGCATCCTTGCGCACGACCATGCGCACGTCGCTGCCGAGCGCGTTGAAGATGCCCGCGAGCTCGACGGCGATGTACCCGCTGCCGGCGACCAGCACGCGCTGCGGCCGCTCCTCGAGTTCGAAGAAGCCGTCGGAGGTGATCCCCAGTTCCGCGCCCGGGATATTCGGCACGCCGGGCCGGCCACCGGTCGCGATCACGATCCGCTCGCCTCGATACAGGGCTTCGCCGACCGCGATCTCGGAAGGACCGGTGAAGCTCGCGCGGCCCTGGATGTAAGTCACGCCGCTCTTGTCGAGATTGGCTTCGTAGATTCCGTTCAGCCGCCTGACGTAGGCGTCGCGTCGCGACTTCAGTGACTTGAAATCGTGGCCACGCACGGCCGCGTCGAAGCCGTAGTCCGCGGCATGGGTGTAGGCCTCGGCGAGGTCGGCCGCGTACCACATGATCTTCTTCGGCACGCAGCCCACGTTGACGCAGGTACCGCCCAGCGGTCCGTGTTCGACCAGCGCCGTCCGTGCGCCGAATTCCGCAGCGCGGCGCGCGTGGGCGATGCCGCCGCTGCCGCCGCCGATGACGATCGTGTCGAAATGTCGGGTCATGTGGATATCTTCCCGTCTTTGCCGTCGCGCTGGCAAGCAGCGCTCCTGCGATGCCAGGGCGTTCTTCCGGACTTCCTCGAGGTCTGGCCTTCGGCGGGTCTTGCCGGGCTGTGCTAACATCCGACGGCTGAGACGGATATCACTCACGGCAATGCCCAACCCGCTCCTGGACACTTCGTCGCTGCCGCGATTCGGCGAGATATTGCCGGAGCACGTCGTGCCCGCGGTGAGCGAGCTTATCGCAGCTCATCGTCAAAAGCTCGACGAGCTGCTCGACAGCGCCGACGAGCCGGACTTTTCATCCTTCATCGCACCCCTCGAGGCAATGGAGCACGAACTCTCGCGGGTCTGGTCGCCGGTGAGCCATCTGCAAGCCGTGCTCGGCAGTCGTGAATGGCGGGACGCCTACAACGAGGCCCTGCCGCTGCTGACCGAATACGCCACCGAGCTCTCGCACAATGTCCGCCTGCAGCGCGCCTACGCCGCCGTCGAGGCTGGCCTCGGCAACGGCGCCGACGACGCCCGCAAGAGCGTCGTCAGGCATGCCTTGCGGGATTTTCGGCTCGCGGGCGTCGACCTGCCGGAGGCGGACAAGGCGCGATTCAAGGACATCATGCAGGAACTGGCCAGCATCCAGGCGGCGTTCGAACACAACGTGCAGGACGCTGCCGATGCCTGGTCGCTGCACCTCGAGAACGAGTCACGGCTCGCGGGCCTGCCGCAGCGTGCGCTCGAGCGCGCTTCGGTCGAGGCGCACAGGCGGGATCGGCAGGGCTATCTCCTGACCCTGGATTACCCGACATTCGATGCCGTGATGCGGCACGCCGAGTCACGCGAGCTCCGCGAGACGCTGTACCGGGCATGGGTCACGCGCGCATCCGATCGGGGCGGGAATCCGGCCTGGGACAATTCGGCCAACATCGACAGGATCCTCGCGCTGCGCTTCGAGGCAGCCCGCCTCGTCGGCTTCGACAACTATGCCGAGTATTCTCTCGCGACGAAAATGGCGGGTTCCACGGACGAGGTGCTGAATTTCCTGCGCGAACTTGCCACCCGCTCCCGCGAAGCCGCAAGCAAGCAACTCGACGAACTCTCCCGGCTTGCTGGCTACACGTTGTCACCCTGGGATACCGCCTACTGGCTCGAGAAACTCAAACAGGAAAAATATTCGATCTCGAACGAAGAGCTGCGCGAGTACTTCCCGGTCGAGACGGTCGTCGATGGGTTGTTCGCGGTCGCCGGGCGGCTTTATGGAGTGCAGGTGAGTGCGCAGGAGGGCGTTTCGAAGTGGCACGGCGACGTCCGATATTTCTCGCTGAGCGACGAGGACGGCGCGCCCATCGGCGGATTCTATACGGACCTCTTCGCTCGTCCCGGCAAGCGCAGCGGCGCCTGGATAGACGAGTGCATCGTACGCAAGAACCTCAACGGCAAGACGACCCTGCCGGTCGGTTATCTCGTGTGCAATTTCCCGCCGCCGGACCCGGACACCGGGCGCCGTTCGCTGATTACGCACACCGATGTCGTAACCCTGTTCCACGAATTTGGCCACATGCTGCACCACCTCCTGACGCGTATCGATTTCCCCAGCATCGCCGGCATCAATGGCGTGCCCTGGGACGCGGTCGAGCTGCCGAGCCAGTTCATGGAGAATTTCGCCTGGGACTACGACGTCCTTGCGGGTTGCTCGGCTCACGTCGAGAGCGGCGAGTCCCTTCCGGCCGAGCTGTTCTCGCGCCTCGAAGCGAGCCGACATGCCGGTTCCGCGCTCGCGATGTTGCGCCAACTCGAATTCGCGATGTTCGATTTCCGCCTGCACGCCGAATACGAACCGTCGGACGGGCGCAGCGTGCTCGACGTCCTCGCCGAAGTCCGTGACGAAGTCGCACTGATCGAAGCCCCGGAATACAACCGGCTCCCGCACAGCTTCTCGCACGTTTTTGCCGGTGGCTACGCCGCAGGCTACTACAGCTACAAATGGGCCGAAGTGCTCGCGGCCGACGCCTTCGGCGCATTCCGGGAGGCCGGCGTCTTCAATCGTGCGACGGCGTCGCGATTCCGCAGCGAGCTCCTCGAGATCGGGGGCAGCCGTGACGTCATGCAGGCCTACGTCGCGTTTCGCGGCCGCAGGCCTGCGATCGACGCGCTTTTGAGGCAAAGCGGCATCCTTTAGAAACATGAAGATCGCCAGCTGGAACGTGAATTCGATGAAGGTGCGCCTGCCTCACGTACTCGAATGGCTGGCGGCCGCCGAACCGGACGTACTGGTCCTGCAGGAGATCAAGCAGCAGACCGACGCATTCCCGGCGGACGTGCTGGACGAGGCCGGCTATCGTTCGTTGGCAAACGGTCAGAAGACCTACAACGGCGTCGCGACCGTGAGCAAAACAGGGATTGCCGAACCCGTGATCGAGTTGCCCGGGCTCGACGACCCGCAACGTCGCGTGCTCGCAACGACCATCGGCGGCGTGCGGGTCATCAATCTGTACGTCCCGAATGGCCAGGCGGTCGGTTCCGACAAATACGACTACAAGCTCCGTTGGCTCGCCACGCTCCGCGAGTTCCTCGAAGCGGAACTCGCGGCACACGACAAGCTCGTGGTGCTCGGCGACTTCAACATCGCGCCGGCCGACGAGGACGTCTACGACCCGGTCGCCTGGGGTGACGAGGTACTCTGCAGCAAACGCGAGCGAGCGGCATTGCGGGCGCTCCTCGAGCTCGGCCTGACGGACACGTTTCGCCAGTTCGAACAGCCGGAGAAGACGTTCAGCTGGTGGGATTACCGCGCCGCGGGCTTCAGGCGCAATGCCGGACTGCGGATCGACCTCATCCTGGCCAGCCCTGCGCTGGCGGGGCGCTGCACGGCGAGTTATGTCGACAAGGAACCGCGAAGCTGGGAGCGGCCCTCGGACCATGCGCCGGTGATTGCGGAGTTCGACGTCTGAATCGCGGTGATTTTACATATGGCTGCCCCTCCGCGTTCACGCCAGCGGGCGGCAGTGTATGATAAGCCCCATGGATCCCGCCCGGGGGCGACGCTTGTGACCGAAATCCGACAAGGCGCACCCCGCCCGGTTTTGGCGGACAAGAACAAGAATAAGAGAGTCTTCGTGTCGCAGGATCGCCGCAACGACTACGACGTCACCAATACGGTGCAGGTGAGCAACCCCGCGAAAGTCCGCAATGCGGTGCAGGCGCTCTACAACGACACCTTTCCGGGCGCCGCGTTCGACAAGCTCTGGCTCGCGTTCTACGACTTCGAACGACTGTTCACGGGGCGCTATCCGGGCTATCGCGGCTGCGACACCACGTATCACGACGTCCAACACACGCTCGATATGACGCTCGCGCTCGCGCGCCTGGTGGCGGGTTACGAGCGCAGCGTCGAAGCGTCGGAGCGCCTTGGCCCGGATCGCGCGCGCATGGCGATCATCACGTCCCTGTTCCACGATGCCGGCTACATACGCCACATCGAACGCGACAACGAGTTCACCAACGGCGCGGAATTCACGCTTTATCACGTCTCCCGCAGCGCGGATTTCCTGCGCCGCTACCTGCCCGAGCTGGGGCTGTCGCGCGACGTCGGCGTGAGCAGCATGATCGTCCACTTCACCGGCTATGAGCTCGAACTCGACAAGATCGAGCTCGACGACCCGCGCGACATCATCTGCGGTCACCTGATCGGCACTGCCGACCTGATCGCACAGATGGCCGACCGCTGTTATCTGGAGAAATGCAGGGACCGGCTGTACAAGGAGTTCGTCGTCGGCGGTGTCGCCGTCGAGAACGCGCGTCCCGGAGAATTTCGGGTGCGCTACCGTTCGGGACTCGACCTGCTTCGGAAGACGCCGATCTTTTACCAGCAAGTCACGCGGGACAGGCTGCACCGCACGTTCAATCGCGTGTATCGATACATCGAGCCGCTCTACGACGGCCAGAACCCGTACATCGACGCGATACGCACGAACATGTCGCACCTCGTGCGGATGATCGAGTCGAACGACTGGTCCCAGCTGCGGCGACAGCCGCCGTTTTTCCTCGGTATCTCGAATGCGGTCAATGACCTGGAGAAGCTGGTGCGGCGCCAGCTCGGGGCCCTGCGAGGCAAGGTCGTGGAGATCGAGAAGGGCCTCCTAATGCCCGTTTGAGCCGGTCCGGCGCCTGCCGGCGGCCCGCTCTTCCTGTTCGAATCTTCTGAGCGCGAGAAACTCGGCGCGACTCAGCGGCCGGTTCGCATAGTACGCCGCGACAGCCGAAGCGATGAAAGCATAGGCGAAGTCGGCGGACGAGAGCGCCTCGGAGAAGTACACCGGCCAGGTCATCATCGTCACGGCTCCCAGCACCGTGACGGCGTCCGTCCCGTACTCGCCGGCGGTAAACGCCGCAGCGACGACGATGTTCGCCGCGATGGCGCCGAGCCCCGCCAGCGCCGCGGCCAGCACCGGGAAACGCCAGTCGACGCCCCGGCCGGTACGGCGCACCACCCATCCGACGAGCAGGCCGAGCAGCAGAGTCGACCAGGGGAAGATGCGGCCGGTCAAAACCGAGGCCACCGCCCAGAGCGCACTGAAGGCGGCCACCGTGGCGAGTCCGGCCGCCAACGCATACCACGGCGACTGCGCGGCCCGCAATCTCGCGCCATCCTCCGCAGAGGCCGACGTCCTCGATGCCGGCGTGTGTCGTTTCGGCAGGCGCAGCACGTTCGGGGTCCGGCGCTCGTTCATCCCGGTCTCCGGGCGGAACCGACCTGCGCCACCGGCCTGCGCTCCGCGGATCTCATGGCCCGGCCTCAGGGCAGTTTACGGGCGGTGTCGCCGACCCGCACGTCGCCCGAGACCACGACGCGGGCATTGATGCCCCGAAAGTTGCGTTGCCTGCCGAGACCCGAGTTGACGAACACCATCGCCTCGCGGCCGAAACGGTCGGCGAATTTGCGGCATCCCGTATGGGGCGGCTCGGTCACCTCGATGACGGCGCTGCCGATGGAGACCCGTGTGCCCGGAGGCAGGTTGTCGCGCCCGAGATCCATGTCGAGATAGAGCTGGTCGCCGGCGAGCTCGCGCCGATCCGGCGCATCGGCGACGAGCGCGACGACGCGGGCGTTCATGACGGTGAGCTGCATCTCCGGGTCGGCGGAACCGTCCGGCCTGTCGCGGTTGCCGCGCTCAAACCAGTTGTCGCCGACCAAGCCCTTGTCGGTATCCAGGCGCGCCGACTCGAGTGTCTCGCGCCGGTCCGTCCCGGGACGCCGGACGATGAGCTCGACCCGGCCGTCGTCCTGCGGCGAGGCAAGTATGTCTGCGAGACCCTGCTCGAGTTCGTCGCGCGAAAGATGTCTGATCGCCGCCGTGTTCACGACAGGTCCCTCTCGTACCAGTACACGTCCCAGTACTCGCCGAATTTGAAGCCCACCTCATGGTAAGAGGCCACGTGCACAAAACCAAGCGCCTCGTGAAGGCGCACCGACCGCGGGTTCGGCATGGCCACGCCCCCGTAGGCCCGATGCAGCGATGGTTCGGCGGCGAGGATGTCGAGCAGATGCGCGTACAAGACGCGGCCGAAACCGTTTCCGGTCTCGGCCGGATCGAGGTACACGCTGGTCTCGACCGAGGTCTTGTAGGCCGGCCTGTCCTTGAAGGGCAGGCTGCACGCGTAGCCGACGACCGCCCCGTCTCGCTCGGCAACGTACAGCCGGTACGGCCCGCTGTCACCGAAGCGCGTGAACCACTGGGTCCGGGCGCCGACCGCGAAGGGTTCGGTGTCGAACGTAATGTGCGTCTCGAGGACGTAGTGATTGTAGATCTCGACCAGCCGGCTCAGGTCGCCGGGTTCGGCCTGCCGGATGTCGATTTTCGCCGTCTCGGGGGTCATCTGCCTGCACCGCCACCCCGCCCGGGGGCATGAATTTTTGTTCGGGTACGGGATTTCCGGGCTTGTTTCACGCTCCGGCCGTTATATACTGCGCTTGGTTCGAAAGTACGCCAAATATTTATGCCTGCCACACGAAGTTCCATTCTTGAAGCTCGTCCTGTCGTTCATAAGTAGACGCAAACCTTCCGGCCACACAGCCTCTCCGGAGGCTTTCTTTACTAATGATCCATCAGGAGAACACCATGTCCAAGACCACAGGCAACGTTAAGTGGTTTAACGAATCCAAGGGTTTCGGCTTCATCGCCCAGGAAGGCGGACCTGACGTCTTCGTGCATTACAGCGCGATCGTCGGCGACGGCTTCAAGACGCTGGCCGAAGGCCAGAAGGTCGAATTCACCATCACGCAGGGCCAGAAAGGCCCGCAGGCGGAGAACGTCGTACCGCTCTAAGCATCCACCTTCGAATCGAACGAGGGGCGGCCCGCGAGGGTCGCCCCTTTTTCTTTGACTTTCGATAAGATCAGGCGATGAGAGCCAGCGGGTTCGAGCCGAATTCACTCCCTGCCTTTCCGGCCTGGAAGCGTTACCTCTCCTACCTGCCGCTGTACGGCATCGGCGTCCCGCTGACGCGGGCGTTGGGGCTGGCGGGCAAGTGGCCTCAGGCGATGGCGCGCCAGGCCTGGCGCTCGATGGGCGGCTTCGGGGACTACCGGGCCACGGCGAACGATGTCTTCGTCTGCTCCTACATCAAGAGCGGCACCACCTGGATGCTGCAGCTCGCGATCCAGGTCGCACATCGGGGCGAAGCCGAGTTCGACAACGTCCTCTACGCGATTCCGTGGCCCGACGGGATTACGCGCCAGCAGCCTTACATTATTCCGCTGGAAGATCCATCGCCGGTCGAGTGTTCACCGACGGACTTGCGTGTCATCAAGACCCATCTCCCGTATTCCTCCGTACCACATAACCCGGAGTCGCGGTATGTCGCGGTGGTGAGGGACCCGAAGGACGTCTGCGTGTCGGCCTACTTCTTCTTCCGGGCCAACGTCTGGGGGCCGCTGGCGCCGACCGTAGCCAACTGGATCGACTTCTATACCTCCGGGGATTTCGTGTTCGGCGACTGGGCCACGCATCTCGCGAGCTACTGGGCACGACGCGAGGCGCCCAACGTCCTGTTCCTGACCTTCGAGGACATCAAGGGCGACCTGGCGGGTGCCGTGCGTCGCGTCGCGGAATTCGTCGGCGTGCGACTGGCAGACGAGGAATTTACAAGAGTCATGGAGCGCTGCAGTTTCGATTACATGAAGCGCAACCAGTCACGCTTCGACCCCGTGCAGACGGTGCCGTGGGCTGTGCGCGGAGGCTCGATGGTCCGCAGCGGCCGGCGAGGAGGCGCGGCGGAATTGCTGTCGACGACGCAGCGCCGGCAGATCGATGCGCACTTTCGCGCACAACTCGAACGGCTCGGTTGCGACTTCCCGTACGATAAGGTCTTTGCGACCTGCTAGCGCTCGCACTGGCGCATGCGCTCGGTCAGGCTAAGCAGCCGTTCCTTGTAGCGCTCGCCTTCCTCCGCACTGTAGCCGCTACGCATCTCGACGTCGATCGCGTCGATCTGGTCGCGATAGGCCTGCTTGCATTCCGTCACGGCCTCTTCCCCGAGGGCTTCGGCGGCCTGCTCGCGCGCATTCTCCAGAGCCGGGGCCGGTGACGGCGCCGTGCCGGTAATCGATGCCGGCGCCGTCGATCCCGCAGCGCCGTCGCAGCCGCCGATGTTGTCGGTGAATGCCGTGGGCAGGGCCGCGCAAGCGACCTGGCCGAAGACCCTGGCGCGGCATTTCGTCTCCGCGAGGCTGGCGATCCGTTCCACGCTGACGTCGTCGTTCGTCCGGAACGAGTAGACGTAGTTGATGACGCCCAGTGCCGGTCTCGACAGCGCGTCGACGCCGCCGTAACGATTGAAAAGCTCGTCCAACCTCAGGCCCGCACGCATCAAGCGGCCCGTCTCGAACGCGAATCGATTCGCATAATCGCATTGGGGCGCGGGCTGGCCGGTCTCTTCGGTCGTCTGGGGGTCGGATGGCTCGGCGGCGCATGGCGTCTGCTTGAACACGACGCCGCCGTCCGGGTCGGTGCACCGATAGATGTCCGCGCCGGCAGCGGCGGACGAGACGGACACGCCTGCCATCAGGAACAGCAATCCCGTTGTCGCGCGGCGGGCGTCGATCATCGGCAGTGCCCTGCCTACCATCGCTTCGGCACGACGGGTACGGCGAGGTTCGGCGCCCTGTAGCCGCCAGGTTGCTGGCGCGCGGGCAGCTCCGGGGGCTGCCACGGCATCGGTTGCCACGGGATCGTGTCGAGGAGGTGGGCGATGCAATTGAGCCGCGCGCGTTTCTGGTCGTTCGAGTCGACGATATGCCAGGGCGCAGCCTCCGTGTGCGTCTCAGCGAACATGCGGTCGTAGGCGCGCGAATAGTCGTAGAAATGGCGCATCGCCTCGAGGTCGAGCGCCGAGAGCTTCCAGTGCTTGGTCGGGTCCTCGATGCGGCTTCGGAAACGCTTCTCCTGTTCCTCGGGACCCACGTCGAGCCAGTATTTGATGAGCAGGACGCCGCTCTCGACCAGCGCGCGCTCGTAGCCGGGACAGGTACGCAGGAATTCTTCGTACTCGGCCTCCGTACAAAAGCCCATGATGTGCTCTACGCCGGCACGGTTGTACCAGCTGCGATCGAACAGCACGACTTCCCCGGCGGCTGGCAGGTGCTCCACGAAGCGCTGGTAGTAGAACTGTGTTTTCTCGCGGTCGCTCGGCGCGGGCAGCGCCACGATCTTGAACACGCGCGGGCTGACGCGCTCGACGATGCGCTTGATGATGCCGCCCTTGCCGGCCGTGTCGCGGCCCTCGAACACGATTACGATGCGCGCGCCCGTCTCCCGTACCCAGCGTTGCAGGGCACAGAGATCTGCCTGCAGCGCTTTCAGGGCCTTGCGGTATTCCTTCCCGGGCAGCTTGTCATGCTTGCGGTGATTTTCGTGCTTCGCCATCGCGCCCTCCGCCCGCGCAGACCCACCTACTCGACCGTCACGGACTTGGCCAGGTTGCGCGGCTGATCGACGTCGGTGCCCTTCAGCACGGCTACGTGATAGGCCAGCAGTTGCAGCGGGATGGTATACAGGATCGGCGCCTGGAAGTCCTGGATCAGTGCCGGCATGCGCATGGTGTGGATGCCGACCCGGTCGCCGAATTGCACGCGCGGATCGGCGAACACGTACAGCTCGCCGCCGCGCGCGCGGACTTCCTGCAGGTTGCTCTTGAGCTTCTCGAGCAGTTCGTCGTCAGGCGCCACCGCTACGACGGGCATGTCCTCGTCGACGAGCGCCAGCGGGCCGTGCTTGAGTTCGCCTGCCGCATACGCCTCGGCGTGGATGTAGGAGATCTCCTTGAGCTTGAGCGCCCCCTCCATCGCGATCGGATTCTGCACGCCGCGACCCAGGAACAGCGCATGGTGCTTGTCGACGAAGTGTTCGGCGAGCGCCTCGATGGACGGATCGAGCGCGAGCACTTCCTCGATGAGGCCCGGCAGATCGGCGAGCTGCGCGACGAGCGCCTTCTCCTGGCGGTCCTCGAGACCGTTGCGGCGCGCCAGCGCGATCGTCAGCAGCGCGAGTGCCGCAAGCTGGGTGGTGAAGGCCTTGGTCGATGCGACGCCGATCTCCGGCCCGGCGTTGGTCATCATGACGAGTTCGGATTCGCGGACCATCGAACTCTCGGGAACGTTGCAGATCGTCAGCGTGGACACGTAGGCCAGCTGCTTCGCGGCACGCAGCGCGGCCAGCGTGTCCGCCGTCTCGCCCGACTGGCTGATCGAGACGAACAGCGTGCCTTCGGGGACGACCGGCGAGCGATACCGGTACTCGCTCGCGATTTCCACCGTACACGGCAGCCGGCACAGCTGCTCGATCCAGTAACGGGCGACGAGGCCGGCGTGAAAGCTCGTGCCGCAGGCGACGATGTGCACGCCGCGAGTCGCATCCAGCGCCTCGTTCGCCTTCGGGCCGAACGCGGCGTCGAGCACGCGGCCGTTCGCGATGCGCTCCGCGAGCGTGCGCGCGACGGCCTGACCCTGTTCGTGGATTTCCTTGAGCATGTAATGCCGGAACTCGCCGCGTTCGGCGGCGTCGGCAGTGAGCTCGCTCTCGGTCGTCGGCCGCTCGACCTCCTTGCCCGCGGCGTCCCAGATCGTGATCTGCGTGCGCTCGACGAGCGCGACGTCGCCCTCGTCCAGGAATTTGAAGCGGCGCGTCACCGGCAACAACGCCGCGATGTCCGAGGCGACGAAGTTCTCGCCGATGCCGACGCCGATCACGACCGGGCAGCCGGCGCGCGCCAGCATCAGCTTGCCGGGATCGGCGAGACTCATGACGACGAGTGCATACGCACCTTCGAGTTCGGCGACCGTCGCCCTGACGGCCGCCGGCAGCTCCTTCGTGGACTCCAGGTGCCACGCGATGCGGTGTGCGATCACTTCCGTGTCGGTTTCCGATTCGAATGCGTAGCCCTTCGCCTTGAGATCGTCGCGCAGTTCCTCGTAGTTCTCGATGATGCCATTGTGGACGATGGCGATATTGCCGCCGGACATGTGCGGGTGCGCGTTGATCTCGTTGGGCACGCCGTGGGTGGCCCAGCGTGTGTGCGAGATACCCTGCACGCCTTGCGCCGGCTGTTCCTCGAGTGCGTCCGCGAGTTCCTGCACCTTGCCGGCACGGCGCAGGCGCGTCACACCGCCGTTCTCGAGCACCGCGATGCCCGCGGAGTCATAACCCCGATACTCGAGCCTGCGCAGGCCCTCCATCAGGATCGGGACGACATTTCTTTCGGCTACCGCGCCGACAATTCCACACATGGACCGCTTTGCTCCGTCTCGTGTCCGCTCGCGACTTGCGAACTCACTTGTTCCTGATGGGCCGCTTCCAGCCTTCGATCGTGACCTGCTTGGACCGCTCCAGCGTCAGCTCGTGCGCCGGCGCCGGTTTCGTGATCGTCGAGCCGGCGCCGATCGTCGCGCCGGCACCGACTTCGACCGGCGCCACCAGGTTGACGCCGGAGCCGATGAAGGCATCGTTGCCTATCGTGGTCCGGTATTTGTTCGCGCCGTCGTAATTACAGGTGATCGTGCCGGCGCCGACGTTGACGCCCGTCCCGATTTCGGCATCGCCGATGTAGGTCAGGTGATTCACCTTGCTGCCGTCGCCGATCCGGCTCTTCTTGACCTCGACGAAATTGCCGACTTTGACGCCGTCGGCGAGCTCGGCACCCGGCCTGAGGCGAGCGAACGGACCGATCTCGCAGCCCGTGCCGGTCGTCGCGCCCTCGATGTGGCAGTTGCTGTGCACCAGCGTGTGCGGCCCGAGGCGGCTGTCGCGGATCAGGTTGTTGGACTCGATGCGGCTGCCGTCGCCGAGCGAGACCTCGCCCTCGAAGACGGCGTTGACGTCGATGAAGACATCGCTGCCGCAGCTGAGCGTGCCGCGGATATCGACTCTCGCAGGGTCGGCGAAACCCACGCCTTGCGCCATCAGTTCGTCGACGAGCCGGGCCTGCAGCGCCCGCTCGGCCTCGGCGAGTTGTTTCTTGTCGTTGATACCCATCACCTCCGTTGCGCTTTCGGCCCTGACCCCGTGCACGGGCACGCCGTCGGCGACCGCCATCGCGACGACGTCGGTCAGATAATACTCGCCCTGGGAGTTGTCGTTGCCGAGGGCCGCCAGCCAACCCTTCAGCCGCCCGGCCGGGCACGCCATGACTCCGGTGTTGGTCTCTGTTATGGCAAGTTCCGGTCCGCTCGCGTCCTTGTGTTCGACGATTCCCCGCACCGCGTCGCCGTCTCTCAGGACACGACCGTAACCGGCCGGATCGTCCATGTCGACGGTCAGGATCGCGAGTTCGTCGCCGGGCGCCGACTCGAGCAGGCGCGCCAGTGTCGTCCGCGTCAGCAGCGGCACATCCCCATACAGGATCAGCACCCGATTGGCCGCGGGGACGTCCGGCACGGCCTGCTGCACCGCATGCCCGGTGCCGAGCTGCTCGGCCTGCAGGACCCAGCGCAGGGG
>JBAUVS010000236.1:0-2625 GCA_049583345.1 Woeseiaceae bacterium | reverse complement strand
GTGGTCGTGGTCAACGTCAGCCTCCGATGGCGTCGGCGAAATCCCGTTCGTAGAGCTTCGCCTGAGTCTCTTCCAGCGGCATGAACTGGAAAGCCTTGTCGAGAAAGTCGTCGGACGGGAAGATGAGCGGATTATCCACCAGTTCGGGCGCGATCCGCTCCATCGCCGCACGCGCGCCGGCAACCGGACAAATGTAATTGACGTACGCGGCCGTCCTGGCGGCCACTTCGGGATCGTAGTAGTAATTGATCCAGCGCTCTGCGTTCGCCTTGTGAGATGCCCGGTTCGGAACGACCGCGTTATCGCTCCACATATACAGCCCCTCCTCCGGCACGACGAACCTGATGTCCGGATTGTCGAACCGGAGTTGTATCACGTCGCCGGACCATGCCGCACAGGCGGCGATGTTCCCGGCGGCCAGGTCGCGCGTGTACTCGTTGCCGGTGAAGGCCCTGATCTGTCCACGGTTGCGTGCATCCGCGATCAGCTCGATCGCGGCTGCCCAACTACGCTCATCGAAGTCGAGCGTATCGGCGCCGACCAGCCTGAGCATGAAGCCCATCGTGTCGCGCATCTCGGTCAGCAAAGTGACACGCCCGCGCAGATCCTCGCGCGTCAGCAGCTCCCGGAACGACCCGACCTCGGGCACGAGCGCCGCGTTGTAGGCGATCCCGGTAAAACCGGATTGCCACGGCACGGAATATTTCCGGCCCGGATCGAACGCTATCTGCCGGAGCTGCGGCAACAGGTTTGCATCGACGTTGGCCAGGTTGGCGTGATCGAGTTGCTGGAGCCAGCCCAGTTTCATCATCCGGGAGACCGCCCAGTCGGTCAGGACAAACAGATCCCGTTTGACCGATTGGCAACTGCCCAGCTGATTGACGACTTTGGCGAAGAAAGCCTGGTTATCGGTCACGTCGTCGGAGTAGTGGACCGTGATCCCGGTCTGCCGCTCGAATACGGCGAGCGTCGACTCCGGCTTGTCGACCGGATCGATATAGGACTGCCAGTTCGAGACGATCAGCTCTTTGTCGGTGGCGGATCGGTCGGTGCTCGGGCAACTCCGGGGAGTCTGCTTCTTGCTCGGGGTGCCGAACAGCGGGAGCACGCCGGCACTGACGCCGAGAAAAGCGGCACCACCGATGGTCTTCAGTAGTGTGCGGCGCGATCGTGCCGACGATTGAATTTCCTCGCGCATGATCGACTGGCACTTCTCCGGGGTTCGGGGGCAGACGCGCGCTTCCCCTTGCAGATCTGCGCTGCAGTATATCCGATGCCATACGCGTGGCGTCAGATGCGCCGGAGGCGTTACGAATCGCGGCGGTCCCGTCGACCTTGCCGCCAGATACCCAATAACATGAGTCCTATCGCGATGCCGTAGAAAAAGCCCGAAAACCCGTCCGTCCAGTCGCTGAAACCGGCAAAGCGCGATTGCACGAACCACTTGAAGACGCCGGCAAATCCCAGTGCGATGAGGCCGGCCCGGATCTGCATCTCGGGTTGCTTGAGCCGCTTGCGTAAAGTCATCGTCATAGCCCTCCTCCAATCAATCCTGCAAGCCGGACCAGATCATGATCCCCAGCTTGACCGCAACTGCCGTCAGGCCGACGGCCAGGAGATCCCAGTTCCAGACGTGATCGACATACAGCCGCCAGGCGAACAGGCAAATCGCCAGCACGACCCCTGCGGTGCCGCCGATGCTCGTGGCGCGTTGACGATGCGCCAGGAAGCGCTCGTCCACGATATGGCTGAGAAACGTCATTTCTTCGCCTCCAGTACGAAAATTTCGTCGGTCGGGCGGCCGAATACACGGGCGAACGTGAGTGCCAGCGGGAGGCTCGGGACGTATCGGTTGCGCTCGATGGAATTGATGCTCTGGCGCGATACGCCGACTTCCGCCGCGAGCTGCCGCTGGGTCCAGCCGAGCTCGGTTCGAAGTTGCTTCACGTTGTTACGGATCGTCCCACCCATGTAAAGCCAACTTTACAATGGAAAGTGAACTTTACACTCGTCATCCGTACGGGTCAAGTGCGCGCGTCGCCGGTTCAGTCGACGGCGGGAACCGCCTTCAGATAGGCGGCAATCGCCGCCCGGTCCTCGTCGCCGAGGTGCGCCAGCTCTTCCTGCACCGCGACCATCGATCCACCGACGGTGTCGAAGTCCGGCGTGAAGCCGGACTCGAGGTAATAGGCGATATCCGCCGCCGACCAGTGCGATACCTCCTTGCCGCCCGGCGTGATGTTCGGCACACGCCCCTCCCCCTCCAGGTTCGGCGCACCGGACAGCCAGCGATCGAGGATCGGGCCGCCGAAGCGATCCCGCGGCGTGTGACATTCGCCGCAATGCCCCGCGCCTTCGACGAGCACCTGGCCGCGCAGGACGGCTTCTCCCGGAGAATCGAAATGCACCACCGGTTCCGTTTGCAAGTACAGCCGTTTCCACAGGCCGAGGCCTCGCCGCAGCGACCACGGGAAGTGCAATGTGCCGGGTCCGACTCGGCCCGGCACTGCCGGGAGCGTGTCGAGGTACGCACGCAGGTCCATCACGTCGCGCGTTGCCATCTTTGCATACGACGTATACGGAAACGCCGGGTACAGATGCCGTCCGTCCGGCGCCACGCCGCGC
>JBAUVS010000235.1:0-1708 GCA_049583345.1 Woeseiaceae bacterium | reverse complement strand
CCGTAAGGCCCTTCCATCACGACGCTCACGCCGATCGGCTCGAGCGCTTCGAGAAAGAATTGCTTGCTGGCATCGAGATCCGTGACGCCGAATCCAATATGGTCGAACATGTCGTCTCCTTTGCTCGCGAAACTACGACACTCGATGGCACGTCAGTTCCGGCCGCTCGATCGGGTCGCACAGGTGTCGCGCGTCGTCCTCGCTGCCCGTCAGCCAATCGGTCCATTCCTGCTCGCGTTCGAGTATGACCGGCATCCGGCTGTGGATCGGGGACACCTGGTCGTTAGGCTCGGTGGTACAGATGATGAACCCGTCGAATGCATCGTCCTCGCCCTTGTAGCTGGTCCAGAGCCCGCCGAGCGCGAATGCCCTCTGCCCCGGAAACGTGAACAGGTATTGCTCGCGCTTGCCGCCTTTCGGGCCCTTCGGCTCGTAGAAGCCGTCGACGATCACCAGGCAGCGCCGGTCGCGTGCCGAATACTTGAACAGGCCGTTGCTCCACATGGTCTCGCTGCGCGCGTTGATCGGCACGTTGATGCCCTTGTCGCGCATCCATTTGGCTTCGTAACGCCAGCGCAACGATGCGAATTCGATCGCATCCCCCTGCCGGCGCGCGACCAGCCGATGATTCGAGGCGCTGCCGGGTTTCTTCGCGGACGGGCCGATCTTTGCGGCCGGTTCGAACTCCGCTTCGGCCACCGACCATTGCCAGTCCGGCGGGAACAATTGCCGCACCGCCTCGCGGGACGTCGTCAGGCTGTAGAGACCGCACATGGCAGTGGATTGTCCACGCCGCGGCGGTCTCTTGCCAGTGCGGCCTGCCGTCAGTCGTCGTCGAGGGTCACGCCCCGGGCCTTCGCCCGCTGCTGCATCTCCTCGCGATGCTGTGCCAGCAGCTCCGTGCGCTCTTTGGAACCGGCATCCGTCTTGCGCAGCCGCTCCTGGAACGCCAGCCGCTCCTGCTCCGTCATCAGCTTCGAGCCGTAGATTTTCTCGTTGCCGACATTGGCGGCATCCGGCACGTGGATCCTGTCCTGGTCGCGGACACGATCGCGATCCTGGTCCGGCGTCTTCGTCTGATCGCGGTCGCGGGCCTGGTCACGCTGCATGTCCTGCTGGCCGCGCACGACCGGCGCCGGTTTCTGCCCCTGGCCGCCGCCTCCGTGACCGCCCGCCTGTACCAGCGCCGGCGTCAGCAGCAATGCGGCGGAAGCAATGGCAAACAGACCTGTCTTCGTTCTCATGGCGTCCTCCTTTCGCTCTTGTAGAAGGGACTCAGCAATGAGAACGCCAATGCCCCGCAGAAGTTGACGCAGCAAGGGTAGGTAGATCCCGCAAGTATTGGAGGTGCCGCGCGGTCGTGGCGGCTAGTCGCCGAGCAGCTCCCGCAGGTGCGCACGGAATGCCTCGCCGGTGTCCGCGTGATCGAGACCGTAGGCGACCGTCGCCTTCAGATAGCCGAGCTTGCTGCCGCAGTCGTAGCGCACGCCGTGGAATGGGTGGGCGTACACCGGCGACTCGTCGAGCAGCGCGGCGATGCCGTCGGTCAGCTGGATCTCGCCGCCCGCGCCGCGGCCCGTCGTCTCCAGCTTGTCGAAGATCTCGGGCGCCAGCAGGTAGCGGCCGACCACGCCCGAATCCGATGGCGCCTCGTCCGGTGACGGCTTTTCGACGATGCGCGTGATGCGATTGTCGTCGTCGAGGGCCA
>JBAUVS010000234.1:0-1996 GCA_049583345.1 Woeseiaceae bacterium | reverse complement strand
TGCTGCGGAGCGCGGCGTCGAACAGCGCGGGACCCAGCGCCCGCGCGAGTGCCGACGGTGCGTGCGCGGCCTGAGTCAGGGTTTCGTGTCGGTGGCGGGGACGACTTCGTAGAAGGTCTCGCCGGGACCGATCATGCCGAGGTCCGTGCGTGCACGTTCCTCGGCGGCCTCGCGGCTGTGTTTCAGGTTCACGACCTCGGCATCGAGCGCCTCGTTGCGCTGCCGCAGGCGCTCGTTCTCCGCCTGTTGCTCGGCGACGGCGGTCCGCAGGTTGCGCGTCTTGCGGAATCCGTCCGGCGCAAACCAGAGTTCGGCCTGCAGCAGCAGCGCGACGATCCCCAGTATCGCCAACAGATATCGTGAATTCACCGGCTCAATTCCTGAATTCCGTCAGGGCACCTTGACCGAAAATGCCTCACGCCCGGCGTAGCTCGCCTCGCCGGCCAGTTCCTCTTCGATGCGCAGCAGCTGGTTGTACTTGGAGATCCTGTCCGACCGCGACAGCGAGCCGGTCTTGATCTTGGTCGCCTGCGTGCCCACGGCGATGTCCGCGATGGTGCTGTCCGAGGTTTCGCCGGAGCGATGCGAAATCACGGCCGCGTAGCCTGCCTCTGTCGACATAGTAATTGCATCAAGAGTTTCCGATAAGGTACCGATTTGGTTGGGTTTTATCAAGACCGAATTGGCGATCTTCTCGTCGATGGCGCGCTGGATGATCTTGGTATTGGTGACGAAGATGTCGTCGCCGATGAGCTCGATCCTGGCACCCAGCGCGTCGGTGAGCAGCCGCCAGCCCTCCCAGTCGCTCTCTTCCATGCCGTCCTCGATCAGGATGATCGGGTAGGCGTCGACCAGTTCCGCGAGATAGCCGGTGAACCCGGCGGCGTCGTAGCTCTTGTTTTCCGATCCCAGCCTGTACTTGCCGTCGACGTAGAACTCGGAGCTCGCCGCGTCGAGACCGAGCAGGATGTCCTCACCGGCCTTGAAGCCCGCCGTCTCGATCGCGGTCATGATGGTGTCGAGCGCCGCCCGGTTGGACGGCAGATCGGGCGCGAAACCGCCCTCGTCGCCGACGGCGGTGTTGAGCCCCTTGCCGCGCAGCACGCTTTTCAGAGCATGGAAGGTCTCCGACCCGTAGCGCAGCGCTTCGGCAAAATCCGGCGCACCGAACGGCAGGATCATGAACTCCTGGATGTCGACGTTGTTGTCGGCGTGTGCGCCGCCGTTGATGATGTTCATCATCGGTACCGGCATCTGTGTGCTCGGACCGAGGTGCCGGAACAACGACAAGCCCCGGGCTGCCGCCTCGGCCTTGGCCGTCGCCAGCGAGATGGCGAGTATCGCGTTCGCGCCGAGGCGTCCCTTGTTGTCCGTGCCGTCGAGCCCGATCATGCGCGTGTCGAGCGCGCGCTGGTCCTCGAATTCCACGCCGATGAGCGCCTCGCGCAGCACGCCGTTGACGTTGCCGACGGCGTTGCGCACGCCCTTGCCGAGGTAGCGCGATTTGTCGCCGTCGCGCAGCTCGACCGCCTCGCGAGTGCCGGTCGAGGCGCCCGAAGGCACCGCGGCACGTCCCTTGCTGCCGTTATCGAGCGTGACATCGGCCTCGACGGTCGGATTGCCGCGGGAATCGAGGATCTCGCGGCCCTGAATTTCCTTGATCTTGATCATTGGTCTTCCTGGTAGTCGTGTGTCTTGACGGTCCTGTCGATTTCGACGAGCGTGGCGAGCAGCGCCTGCATCCGGTCCAGCGGCCAGGCGTTCGGGCCGTCCGAGAGCGCCTTGTCCGGATCCGGATGCGTCTCCATGAACAGGCCGGCCACGCCGACCGCGGTCGCCGCGCGCGCCAGCACGGGGATGAACTGCCGCTGCCCTCCGGACGAGGAACCCCGCCCGCCCGGCAGCTGGACCGAGTGCGTGGCATCGAACACCACGGGGCAGCCCGTCTGCCGCAGCACGGGCAGGCTGCGCATGTCGGAGACGAGGTTGTTATAAC
>JBAUVS010000233.1:0-3940 GCA_049583345.1 Woeseiaceae bacterium | reverse complement strand
ATCCGTGCCTGGGTCAGTGTGTTCCAGGCGAGGCATTCCGGACATTGTCCGGCCCACTTGACGCTGTGCGCGCCGCACTCGCTGCATACGTAGGCCGTTCGCGCTTTAGCCATCTGCAACTATCTGTTTTCTATAAATTTTATCGGACTCGATGGGTGTTCGGGGAGGACGGTGGGATCGGCGTCGCCGCCCCTTGCGCCGGCGCGCCCAATAATAGCACCGGTTCCGGGCGCGCTTATTACATAAAAATGCCAACCCTATCTCATTTCGATCGACTGCCTTTTCCTATACTTTCCGACTCGAAACAGGGATTTAGCCGCGTTGACCTCTGTAAAAAAACAAAAACGCAACCGACTGATTGCGCTGAGTTTCGTCAGCGTGCTTTTGTTATTGGTCTATGGCCCGCTGGCACAGTGGTTCGCGGCTGCCGACCGCTTCGTGTACGACCAGCTGGCGGCGCACATGCCGAAGGCGCCGCTGGACAACGCCGTCATCGTCAGCATCGATCCGACCAAACTCGGTCATGCCGCGCTCCTGGATACCTACGGGCGCGTCGTCTCGGTGCTGGCCCGCAGCAAGGTCAAACGCATCGTCATAACGGAACCGCCCGATATCGCTCCCGCCGAAACCGTGCCCGGTTGGGCCGTGGCGATGACCGAGCAGGTTCCGGTCTACGTGCCGACGGGTACCCGCCTGTCGGATCTCGCGACGCGCGAAGGTTTCCTCGAATTGCATGCCGACCGCGACGGCGTATTGCGGCGATCGGCGCTCTGGCAACTCAAAAACGGCGTCATGTCGCCGTCGCTGCCGCTTGCGGTCGCATTCGACGACAACAATGACAATGCGGCGCACGGGATGTCGGCCGAGACGGATGCGATCTTCCTGTCGAACTATGCCGAACTGCCCCGGGTCAACGTCGACGACCTGTTGCGCAGCAACGCCGATCTCGCGCCGCTCGAAGGGGCCACGGTTTTCGTCGACCATTCGCCGGAACTGGTCGGCGCCGCGGCGATGTTGCCGTCGGGACAATTCGTCACGATTTCCGAAATTACCGCCTCCCTGCTGGCTGACGTAGAACGCGGCCGGACCATCGAATCGCCCGCCTGGGCAGCCGCGCTCGAATGGCTCGCGCCCGTGCTGCTGGCGATTGCGGCGGTCCTTTTGATGCCGGACAGGACGCGCAAGGACATCGCCGTCCTCGCCGGCGTCGTCGTCGTCGGCCTGTTGCTGCTCGAAGCGCTCCTGCTCTATGTCCTGCACACGCGCGTCGACCTTGGCAGGGCGATGCTGATCTACTTCGGCGTCGCTGCGCTCTGCTTGTGGCTGGTCGGCGACGCGAAGAAAGACGTCAAGGACGCCTTCAAGAAGGGATCGGATTTCCTCGCCGCCGGACGCCTGGAACCCGCGTTCGCCGAATTCCGGCGCTGCCCGCCCACGGAGACGATTGCGGCCGTGATGTACAAGCTGTCGCTGGCGTTCGAGCAACAGGCGAAACCCGAGCGCGCCGAGGCGGTGCTGGAGTGGATGAAGCGGACGCACGGGCCGGCTTCGATCCGGGAATCGGGGGCTCTGCAAACGGACGGCGGACCGCAGCGTCTCGGACGCTACGTCATCGAACGCCGCATCGGCAAGGGCGCCATGGGCGCCGTGTATCTCGCGCGGGATCCGCGCATCAACCGGCCCGTGGCCTTGAAGGCCATACCGATCGAGAAGGAGTTCGAGGACGAGGAACTCAAGGAGGCGCGGCTGCGATTCTTCCGCGAGGCGGAATCGGCCGGCCGCCTGACGCACCCGAACATCATCACCGTGTTCGATGCGGGCGAGGACAAGGGACTCGCCTACATCGCCATGGAATACGTGCCGGGAATCCCGCTCAGGGCGTTCACGGACCCGAAGAAGCTGCTCGCGCCCAAACGCGCGCTGGAGCTGTGCGCCACGACCGCCGAAGCGCTGGACTATGCCCACAACCAGGGCGTCATCCACAGGGACATCAAGCCGGCGAACCTGATCTACAATCCGAAAGACGGGCTCCTCAAGATCACCGACTTCGGCGTCGCGCGTATGACCGACAACAACAATACCAAGACCGGAATCGTGCTCGGCACGCCCATGTACATGTCGCCGGAACAGCTGGGCGCGGAGGAATTGACGGGCCACTCGGACTTGTTTTCCCTTGGTGTTACCCTATACGAACTCTTGGCTGGGGAAGTGCCCTTCAAGGCGACCAATATTGCCGTACTCATGACGAAAATAACCACGGAGGAGCCGGCGCCGATCTCCAAACGACGCGCCGGGATACCCCCCAGCGTGGACGCGGTTCTGGCCAAAGCACTGGCCAAACGTCCAAAAGACCGGTTCTCGTGCGGCGCCGAAATGGCTATCGCACTGCGTAACTGCGCAAGATTCTCATAGCCGGCACGAGTCCACCTCCAATAATGAAAACCCTCCGTGGAAAAATAGACTTCGCAGAGATCACCGACGTCGGGCGCGTCCGCGAACACAATGAGGACGCCATCGGCTCCAATCCCGATATCGGCCTGATGGTGCTCGCCGACGGTATGGGCGGTTACAATGCCGGTGAGGTCGCCAGCGGGATCGCCGTACAGATCGTCTCCGAGCTCGCCGTGGATGGTGCCGGACGGGAGAACCGGGACGAAGTCGACCCGCACAGCGGCATGATGCGGCAATCGATCGTGCTGCGGGATGCCGTCTACCGGGCGAACAAGATCATCTTCCAGACGGCCCAGAGCCAGACCCATTGCGAGGGCATGGGCACGACGATCGTCGCGTGCATGTTCTACGACAACAAGGTGTCCATCGCCCACGTGGGCGATTCCCGGGCATACCGGCTGCGCGGCGGCCAGTTCGAGCAGCTTACGATGGACCATTCGCTCCTGCAGGAACTGGTAGACCGCGGCTTCTATTCCGCCGAGGAGGCGCAGCGGTCCACCAACCGCAATTACGTCACCAGGGCCCTGGGGGTCGAGCCTACCGTGGAGGTCGAGGTCCACGAATACGACGTCCTGCCCGACGACGTCTACCTGCTGTGTTCGGACGGTCTGCCGGACATGGTCGAAGATGAGGACATTCACTTAACTATAAGCACTTTTAATGATAGTCTTGATGTCGTTGGTAAGCAGTTGATTGAATTGGCAAATGATCATGGCGGCCGAGACAACGTGTCTGTGATGCTCGCCCAGGTCGTCGCCTCTTTTGCGGCAAGGAAAGGCCTGTTCGTCAAACTTGCGAACTTGTTCCGCTCATGAGGGTGCAGGGGTTACTGGATTTCGCGGGACACCAGAGCGATTCGGCTGCCGTGCAGCCGGGGACCGCTGTTGTCCGGGGGCTTCCTGCTTGGGATTGGTCGCACTGAGTACGGTGAAATGGCACGGTTAATTCTTAGCCTGGACAACCAGGTTCTGGCTGAATACAACATGACGAAGGAGCGTTATACGGTCGGACGTCTCCCGGATAACGACGTCCGCATCGACAACCCCGCCGTCAGTGGTCACCACTCGCTGATCATCAACATCCTCAACGATTCCTTCCTCGAGGATCTGAACAGTACGAACGGCACCTACGTCAACGGCAAGCTGATCAAGAAGCACGCCTTGCAGCACGGCGACGTCATCACCATCGGTCATCACCAGCTCAGGTTTTCGGATCAGCAGACCAACGATACGGAACAGGACGAGTTTGAGAAGACCATGGTGATCCCCACCGGTCAGCAGAACGCCGCGCAGCTTGCCAAGGCCGAGCGTGCCGCCGACAAGGCTGCGGCGGCGATGCGCTCGGCGGATACCGCCGCCGCCGGAGTGCGCCTCGACCCCGAGGAAGCGGCGCCGCTCAGTCAGAAACCGGCCGCGAAACCGATGGCCGAAACCGTGGCAGACGACAGCGCCCGCCACGCCTCGACGATGACGGGCATCGACCCGAAGCA
>JBAUVS010000232.1:0-12539 GCA_049583345.1 Woeseiaceae bacterium | reverse complement strand
CCCGCCGGCCGGGCCGGCCGGGTCAATACCGCCACCGGTGCGTGGCCCGAATCGATGAGTGCCGCGAGCGACGCTGCGGCGAAGTCCGGCGTACCGGCGAAGACAATCCTGGGTGGCGTCATTCGAGTAAGCCCGTAGGAGCGGCCCTTGCGCCGCGACCTTCACAGGGTCGCGCTGGCGAGCGACGCTCCTACAAAGTCACCGCCTGCGCACTGCGCTGGCGCCGTTCCTTGTCGAGCCGCTTGCGAATGCGCTGGCGCTTCGCCTCGGAGAGGTAGTCGACGAACAATCGTCCGTCGAGATGATCGATCTCGTGCTGAATACAGACCGCGAGCAGGCCCTCCGCCTCCAGCTCGAGCTCGGTTCCGTCGCGGTCGATGTAGCGGACCCGGATGTGATTTGCGCGTTCGACCTCGTCGTAGTAGCCGGGCACCGACAGGCAACCCTCTTCGGTCACCGTGACGCCGTCCTTTTCCAGGATCACCGGATTGATCAGCGCGTACGGCGCGCTGCGGTCTCCCGAGACATCGGCGACCAGCAGCCGCCGGTGCACGTCGACCTGCGTCGCCGCCAGGCCGATACCCGGTGCCTCGTACATGGTCTCGAACATGTCGTCGATGAGCGCGCGCAGCGCGTCATCGACGGCTTCGACGGGCTGTGCCTGTGTCCGGAGCCGGGGATCCGGAAACTCCAAAATCCTGAGTTTTGCCATAATTCGTTCGGGGTCCCTGCCCCCGCTATTCGCGTAATATCCTACGAGAATAGCCTAAATGTTTGACTTCATTGAATAAGATCGCCGACAATCGGAACCTGTGCCGCCTCGTCATCGCCCCGGCCTGGGCCGGAAATGTGACGTAATTGGCAGCCTCCTGCGCAGCGGAACGACATATTATAGCAACGCTAAAAACCCACGCGTCTCAACAGCTTGTATGGAGCCCGAGGAACATGTCCCTCAGCAAGAGAATCCTGAATAACAGTCTCCGGATGACAGCCGCCGCGCTCCTCGCGTCACTGGTACTGGGGTCGATGAACGCGTTTTCCGAGGACACGACCCCGCTCGCGGCAGGCGCTCCCGATACCTATACGGTCAAGAAAGGCGACACGCTGTGGGACATCGCGGCGACGTTTCTCAAGGACCCCTGGTATTGGCCCGAAATCTGGTACGTCAATCCCCAGATCGAGAATCCTCACCTTATCTATCCGGGCGACGTTCTCGGACTCGTCTACATCGACGGCCAGCCGCGGGTGACGCCCGTCGTTGCGTCCACGATGCGCTTGTCGCCCAAGGCCAGGGCGACACCCCTGACCGAAGCCATCACCAGCGTCCCGTACGATGCCATCGCGGCGTTCCTGAGTTCGGGCGTCGTGCTCGAACGCGGCGAAGTGGAAAAAATGCCGTATGTCGTCGCCGTAAAAGGAGAACATCTCATCGCGTCCGCGGGCAACACCCTGTACGTGCGCAACACGGATGAAGCCGAAACCGGCGAGCGGTATAACCTCGTCAAACCCGGAGGCAAGCTGGTCGACCCCGACAACAACGACTTCCTCGGCTATCACGGCATACTGATCGGGGAGGGCGAGTTGCGCAGCAGCGGCGATCCGGGAAGCTTCGCGTTGACCTCATCGAAGCAGGAAGCGAAGCAGGGCGACCGCCTGGTACCGACGTCGGTCGACGTGCCCCTGAACTTCTTCCCGAAAGCGCCGTCGACCAGCATCGACGGACGCATCATCCTGGTCGCCGGCGGCGTGACTCAGATCGGCCAGTACCAGGTGATCGTGATGAATCGCGGCGCCAGCCACGGCCTGGCGGTAGGCGACGTGCTGACCGTTTTCCAGGACGGTCCGAAAGTCCACGATCGAGTCGAAGGCGGCTCGGTCAAGCTTCCGGACGAGGAAGCGGGTACCGTCATGGTGTTCAAGGTTTACGATCGCATTTCCTACGGACTCGTGATGGAGGCGACTCAGCCCATCCACGTAGAAGACCACGTGCGCAATCCGGTCTGATTCTCGCGCTATACGGTAGTTAGAAACGGCGCCTCGGGGCGCCGTTTTTCTTTACCATTCGGATTTCGCAGGCTGCGGAGGTTTCCGATGCGCGATTCCGGGCAATCAGACGCCGAACGGGAGTGGTTGCGCGCACCGGGTCACCGCGTACTCCATCGCGGCGACGAAGGGTTCCCGGAGCTGTTATCGCAGATCCCCGGACCGCCCGACAGCTTGTGGGTCGACGGCGACGCGGACGTGCTGCAACTGCCGGCACTGGCGATCGTGGGCAGCCGCAATCCGACGCAGGGCGGTGCGCGCAACGCGTTCGAGTTTGCCCGGCACCTGGCCTCGCGTGGCTTCTGCATCGTCAGTGGGCTGGCGCGGGGCGTGGATGCGGCGGCGCACCGCGGCGCCCTCGACGCGGGCGCGGCCACCATCGCATTCCTGGGCCACGGTATCGATCGCATCTACCCCGCGGCGAACCGCGACCTGGCGCGGGAGATCGCTCACCATGGCGCGCTGGTCAGCGAGGTGCCGCTCGGCACTCCGCCGCACAAGTCCCTGTTCCCGCAACGCAACCGACTGATCAGCGGGATCAGTCTCGGGACCCTGGTTGTCGAGGCCGCGCGGCAGAGCGGTTCCCTGATCACCGCCCGCCACGCGGCCGAGCAGGGCCGCGAGGTATTTGCTCTGCCGGGTTCTATCCATAATCCGCTCGCGCGCGGCTGTCACCTGTTGATCCGTGAGGGCGCGAAACTCGTCGAGACGGCCGACGACATCGTCTCCGAGCTCGGCCCCGTCGCAGGCCACGTGATCCAAAACGCCGTGGAATCAAGGTCTCGGGAAATCCCGCGCGAGGTGCCCGATGACGACTACCGTCTGCTGCGCGAATCGCTCGGCCACGACCCCGTGACGGCGAACGAACTGGCCCGAAATTCCGGTTTGACGATCGAGCAGGTTTCCTCCATGCTTCTGATCCTGGAGCTGGAGGGCGAAGTCGAATCACTGCCCGGTGGACGATATTCGCTGCTGCGCTGACGAACACGGGTATGCACGACGGAAGGGAGCTGCTCCAGGAATGAAAGAAAACGTACTCGACGTATTGATGTACCTGTTCGAAACATACGTCGACACCGACGAAGAGCCCGAACCCGACCAAAACGAACTTCGCGACGAACTCGCGCGCGCCGGCTTCGGCGACCTCGAGATCGATCGGGCACTGGACTGGCTCGACGGTCTGACGGATCACGAGGAGCACCTGGCGGGTCACGCACAGACGGAAAACGGTACTCGTATCTACAGCGACTTCGAACAGGAGCGACTCGATTCCTCCTGTCGCGGTTACGTGACTTACCTCGAACAGGTCGGCATCCTTTCGCCGCCGCAGCGGGAGATCCTGATCGATCGACTCCTCGCGCTGGAGTCGGCAGATATCGACGTCGAACAGATCAAGTGGGTCGTGTTGATGGTTCTCTTCAGCCAGCCCGGCCAGGAGCTGGCTTACGCGCGCATGGAAGACCTCGTTTTCGAGGAAAGCACCGGGGCCGTGCATTAGCCCTTGCGTTGCGTTATCCCCTGAAAAGGGGGCGAGCAGCGCTCCTGCGGCACAATTCAGCGTTACGGGGCCGCCAGGGTCCGCAGCGATTTCCTTGACACGGCGTCGGTGAGCATGTAATTCAGGCGCCGCAGCTGTCAGTAGCTGCACATTTCCATACTCAACAAATCCATGACGAAAAACCTAGTCATTGTCGAATCGCCGGCGAAGGCCAAGACGATCAGCAAGTACCTCGGGAAGGACTTCGACGTCATGGCCTCCTATGGTCACGTCCGCGACCTGGTGCCGAAGGTCGGCGCGGTCGATCCGGACAATGACTTCTCGATGAAGTACCAGGTCATCGAGCGCAACGAAAAGCACGTCAACGCCATCGTCAAGGCACTCAAGAATGCCGACGCGCTCTACCTGGCGACAGACCCCGATCGGGAGGGCGAAGCGATCTCCTGGCATCTGGTCGAACTGCTCAAGGAGAAGAAGGCGCTGAACGGCAAGCCCGTCCATCGCATCGTCTTCCACGAGATCACCAAGGCGGCGGTGCGCGAGGCGATCGAGCACCCGCGCGACATTTCGTCCGATCTCGTCGGGGCTCAGCAGGCGCGTCGCGCGCTCGACTATCTGGTCGGCTTCAACCTGTCACCGCTGTTGTGGAAAAAGGTGCAGCGCGGCCTGTCGGCGGGACGGGTGCAGAGTCCCGCGCTCCGGATGATCGTGGAGCGAGAGCTGGAGATCGAGGCTTTCAAGGCCCGGGAGTACTGGTCCGTCGAGGCCGATCTCAGCAAGGAGGAGCAGCCGTTGGTGGCGCGGCTCGTGGGCTTCGCCGGCGAGAAGATGGAGCAGTTCAGCATCGGCGACGAGCGGCGTGCCCGCGAAGTGGAATCCGCGTTGCTGGCCGCCGCGGACGGCGAGCTGAAGACGCTCTCCGTCACCAAGCGCCAGCGGCGCCGGAATCCGGCCGCACCGTTTACGACGTCGACATTGCAGCAGGAAGCTTCGAGGAAGCTGGGTTTCAATACGCAGTGGACCATGCGGGTGGCACAGCGCCTGTACGAAGGCATCGAAATCCCCGGCGAAGGCAATGTCGGACTCATCTCCTACATGCGTACCGATTCGGTCACGCTGGCGTCGATCGCGGTCGAAGAGATTCGCAACGTCGTCGCCGAACGCTACGGTAGCGATCACGTCCCGGAGACGCCGCCCGAATACAAGACCAAGTCGAAGAACGCGCAGGAGGCGCATGAGGCGATCCGTCCGACCTCGGCCGCGCGCACGCCGGATTCGATCAAGGATGCCCTCGACGAAGATCAGTTTCGCCTGTACTCCCTGATCTGGCAGCGCACGATGGCCTGCCAGATGATCCCCGCGGTATTCGATACGGTCGCGATCGACTTCGCCGCGGGCGCCGAAGATCTCGGGCACCGGTTCCGTGCCAACGGTTCGGTTCTCGTCGAGCCCGGATTCATCGCCGTCTACAAGGAAGACGCCGACGATCTCGCCGCCGATCCGGACAGTGACAGGCTGTTACCCGAAATCGCCGAGGGAGACGTCGTGCGCCTCGATGCGCTGCGCCCGGAACAACACTTCACGGAGCCGCCGCCGCGCTATACCGAGGCGAGCCTGGTCAAGTCCCTGGAGGAGTACGGCATCGGCCGGCCGTCGACCTACGCGAGTATTATCGCGACACTGAAAACCCGCGAATACGTCGAGATGGACGGCAAACGCTTCATACCCACGGACATCGGACGCATCGTCAACGGCTTCCTGACGGATCACTTCACGCAATACGTCGACTACGACTTTACTGCGCGACTTGAGGATGCGCTCGACGCCGTGTCGCTCGGGGAGAAGGAGTGGATCCCGCTGCTCGACGACTTCTGGGGGCCCTTCAAGGAACTCTGCGAACAGAAAGAGAGTTCCGTGACGCGCGAACAGGTCGCGCAGGCCCGCGAACTCGGCACGGACCCCAAGAGCGGCAAACCGGTCACGGTGCGCATGGGACGTTTCGGACCGTTCGTGCAGATCGGCACCAAGGACGACGAGGAAAAGCCGCGTTTCGCCGGACTCCTGCCCGGGCAGAAGATGAACGACATCGCGCTCGAGGAGGCGCTCGAGCTCTTCAAATTGCCCCGCGACCTCGGCCACACCAGCGACGGTATTCCGGTCTCCGCGAGTATCGGCCGCTTCGGACCGTACGTTCGCTACGGCGACAAGTACGTGTCGATCCGGGGCGACGACAGCCCTTACACGATCGACCTGCCTCGCGCGCTCGAACTCATCGAGGAGAAGAAGCGCGCGGACGCCGAGCGCATCATCCAGGACTTCGAAGACGAGGGCATCCAGGTTCTGAACGGGCGCTACGGTCCGTACATTACCGACAAGAAGAAGAATGCCCGCGTGCCCAAGGACCGCGAGCCGGCCTCGCTCACGCTGGACGAATGCAGGGAATTGCTAGCCGCGGCGCCGGCACGCGGTCGCCGCGGCAAGAAGAAGGCCGCGAAGAAGTCCTCCGGCAAGAAGACCTCGAAGAAATCCTCCACCCGGAAGAAGACCTCGAAGCGGACGAAGAACAAGCAATGAAAATCCCGATCGCCCGGGCGGCAGGCGTGCTGCTCGGCGGCGGTGTCATCGCCTATCCCACCGAAGGTGTGTTCGGACTCGGCTGCATGCCCGATGATCCGCTCGCGGTCGCACGCCTCCTGTCCATCAAGCAACGTGACGTCGCCAAGGGGCTGATCCTGATCGCGGCGGAGCGCAGGCAGCTGGAAGCCTTTATCGACGGCGGCGCGGCCGGGCTGCCGGATCCGGATCCGCAGGCGCCGACGACCTGGATCGTCCCGGCCTCGGCCGGCGTTCCCGATTGGGTGCGCGGCCGCCACACCGGTCTCGCGGTGCGGCTGACGACGAACCCGGTCGCGAGACGACTGTGCCTGGCCGTCGACAGTCCGCTGGTCTCGACGAGCGCGAACATCGCCGGCCGGCCCGTCGCCCGCAACCGCTTCGTGCTTCGCCGCCGGTTCGGCGCTTGTGTAGACTACGTCGTGGCCGGTGACTGCGGTCCCGCGAGCGGGCCGTCGGAGATTCGCGAACTCTCGACCGGTGAGGTGTTGCGCGCGCGCAGACCATGAACAAACTCGATGAAGTCAAGGAGTATCTGCAGGCGCTGCAGATCCGCATCGTCGCCGAACTCGAGCAGCTCGACGGCCGGGCACGGTTTCGAAGCGATTCCTGGGACAGGCCGGGCGGGGGCGGCGGCCTGACATGCGTGCTCGCCGGTGGCGGCGTGTTCGAACAGGCCGGCGTGGGCTTCTCGCACGTGTTCGGCGATACGATGCCGGCGTCGGCGACCAGGAACCGCCCGGACCTCGCGGGCAGGGGGTTCCAGGCCGTCGGCGTGTCACTCGTCATCCATCCCGCGAATCCCTACGTGCCGACTTCGCACGCCAATTTCCGATTCTTCGACGCGCAGGGCAAAGGTGCGCCCGTATGGTGGTTCGGCGGCGGATATGACCTGACGCCGTTCTATCCGTTTCATGAGGACGTCGTCCACTGGCATCGCACGGCGCAGGCCGCCTGCTTGCCGTTCGGCGCCGAGCTCTATCCGCGCTACAAGAAATGGTGCGACGAGTATTTCTACCTGAAACATCGTCAGGAGCCGCGCGGTGTCGGCGGGCTGTTCTTCGACGACGTCAACGAACCGGATTTCGCGGACTGCTTCGGGTTCCTGCAGGCGGTCGGCGACAGCTTCCTGCCGGCTTACCGGCCGATCGTGAAGAAGCGCCGCAATCATCCGTATGGCGAACGGCAACGCGAGTTCCAGCTCTATCGCCGCGGCCGTTACGTCGAATTCAACCTGGTTTACGACCGGGGCACGCTGTTCGGCCTGCAATCCGGTGGCCGGGCGGAGTCGATCCTCATGTCACTGCCGCCGCGCGTCCGCTGGCAGTACGACTGGCGGCCGGAGGAAGGCTCGCCGGAATCGCGCCTGTATAGCGACTTCCTGAAGCCTCGCGACTGGCTGGATGCCGACGCGGACCCCGCGCGTGGTTGAGCCCGGCGGCGGCAAGCTGCGTCCGTTCCACCTCGCCATCCCGGTGGCGGATCTCGTCAGCGCGGAGGCATTCTATTGCGGTCTGCTCGGCTGCACGAAGGGGCGCACCGCGGCGCGCTGGACGGACCTGAATTTTTTCGGTCACCAGGTCACGCTGCATCTTGTCGACGAACCGGGTGGCGGTGCCGACACCAATCCGGTCGACGGCGATGCCGTCCCGGCGCGGCACTTCGGCGTCATACTCGAGATGCACGAGTGGCAGGCGATGGCCGGGAAGCTGCGTGACGCCGGTTGCCGCTTTGTGATCCAACCGCACGTGCGATTCCGCGGCAAGATCGGCGAACAAGCGACGCTGTTCCTGCAGGACCCTTCGGGTAACGCACTGGAATTCAAGAGTTTTTCGGACCCGACACGAATCTTCGGGCGCCCGGAGGACGACTGAACCCGGCGCGCAACCGAGCCTGGCGGCCCTCGCCCTTCTGGCCGGGAACCCCGGACATTCTCTTTTGCCGGCCCGGATGGTAACGTCGAAATCTTCGTTTTCGGCGGGGAACGATGTCCTGGATCAATGAAATCGATGTCCGCGATGCCGGTGGACGACTCGACACGAAGCCGGCCGCATCGCGAAGGGGGCGCGGCGGGGTCTCCGGGATCCTGAAGGCTCAGAGCCTGAATCCCGAGGCACTGGGCAACCATCTGGACCTCTATAAGACCCTGATGTTCGGCAAGTCCGGGCTCAGCCGGCTCGAGCGCGAGGCGGTCGGCGTCGTCGTGTCGGCGTCGAACGAATGCGGCTACTGCGTGCGCCAGCACCGCGAGAGCCTCGGCCACTTCCTCGAAGACGACGAGACCCTGGAGATGCTCAGCACCGCGGACGGACTCGAGACGCTGGAACCGCGGCTCAGCAACATCGTGCGCCATGCCGAGAAGCTGACCTCGGCACCGTCGGCGATGACGGAAACCGATCTCGGCGAACTGCGTGCGGTCGGACTCTCGGACCGCGACATCCTCGATCTCACCCTGGTCGTCGCCTATTTCAACCTGGTGAACCGGATCGCCCTCGGACTGGGTATCAGCCCGTCGGACGACGACCCCAGCGACGAGCCGAAAGGATGAAGCGGGCGCTTGCGTGGCTGTGCCTGTTCGCGCTGCTTCCGGCAGGCGCGGTGGCGCAGTACGAGACGTCGCTGCGCGATGCGGGCAGCCTCGGCGGCATCCACCTCGCGGGCACGGAAGACCCGGCCGTACGCAAGGTCTACATCGTACAGCTCGCGGCACCGTCCGCGGCCGAATACCAGGCCGCTCAGGTGAGCAAGTCCGCCCGCGGCGTCGCGGCCGCACCCAGAGCGCGCTTCGACAAGACGAATCCGGCCGTCGAGACTTATGCGGCGAAACTCACGGCGGAACAGGACCGTGTCCTGCAGCGCGTGCCGGGTGCGCGACTCGTCTATCGCTACCACTACGGTTTGAACGGCTTCGCGGCCAGCATGCATCCCGCCGAGGCACACAAGCTCGCCAGTCTGCGTGGCGTGGTGCACGTCTGGGAGGACGAGATCCGCCCGCTCGCGCGGAATGACACCCTCGATTTCCTCGGGCTGTTCGATCGCGGCGCCGGGTTGCGCGGCGAGGCCGGGCTCGACGGCGAAGGCATCATCATCGGGGTGATCGACAGCGGCATCGCACCGGATCATCCGGCCTTGTCCGACACGCGCAAGGCCGACCGTCCGCGCTGGTGCCAGGGCAGCTGGGCCGAGAACTCGCTGCTCGGCCGCTGGCTTTGCCATCGCTTCGACGTATTGCAGGACGTTCTCCTGTTCGATCCGCCGCAGAACTGGAACGGCGCGTGCGTGCCGGGCGATCGATTCGCCACGAGCGACTGCAACAACAAACTCATCGGCGCACGCTATTTCTCGGCCGGCGCCGAAGACACGGGTCCGCTCGACGAGCACGAAGTGATGTCTGCGCTGGACGTGGACGGCCACGGTACGCATACCGCAACGACCGCGGCCGGCGACCGTGTCAGGGCGTCGATTTTCGGCTCCTACATCGGCCGCATCGAAGGCGTCGCTCCCCGCGCCCGCATCGCCGTCTACAAGGCCTGCTGGTTGCGGCCGGGCGATGAGCGCGCAAGCTGCAATACGTCGGATCTCGCGAATGCGATCGACGCCGCGGTGGCAGACGGTGTCGATATCATCAACTACTCCGTCGGCAGTTCGATGTCCGAGATCACGGCGCCGGACGACGTCGCCCTGATGGCGGCCGCCAAGGCCGGCGTGTTCACCGTGGTCGCCGCGGGCAACGAAGGACCCAACCTGGGCACGATCGGCTCGCCCGCCGGCGGCCCGTGGGTGATCACGGCGGCCGCATCCACTCACGACGGCCACACCGAGCTCGAGGCACTCGAGATCAAGTCGCCGCCCGTCGTCGCCGGCCGCTACGCGATCAAGGAAGCCAACTTCACGCCGACGCTCGCCGAGCGCGGACCGATCGACGCGGACCTGGTGCTGGTCGACGACGCGGACGAGACACTCGATGGCGGAGGCACCGGGACGACCACCGATGCCTGTCAGGCCATCGCAAACGGCACCGAGGTCGCCGACAACGTCGCGCTGGTACAGCGCGGGGGCTGCGATTTCGACGTCAAGATCGCGAATGCGGCGGACGCCGGCGCTGCTGCCGTCGTGATCTACAACGTCGCCGGCGACCCGATCGTCATGAACGGCTCGAGCGGCCTTTCCGATATCCCGGCCGTCATGATCGGTCAGGCGGATGCCGATCTGATTCTCGCCGAGATCGATGCCGGCAGTACCGTCACCGTGCTGCTCGATTCGGGTCTGCTGCTCGAGGAAAGCCAGGACGGCAACAAGATGGCATCGTTCTCGGCCCGCGGTCCGGGACCCGTCGGCGATATCCTGAAACCCGACGTCACGGCGCCCGGCGTGAACGTGCTCGCGGGCTTCACGCCGTATGCGGCCAATTCCACTCACGGTGAGTACTTTGCGTATCTCTCCGGAACGTCGATGTCCACACCCCATGTCACCGGCGTCGCCGCGTTGTTGCTGCAGGCGCATCCCGACTGGAGCCCCTCGGCGCTCAAGTCCGCGCTGATGACGACGGCCCGCCAATCGGTCACCGCGTCGGACAGCGATGCGAACGCGACGCCGTTCGACTTCGGTGCCGGACACATCGTGCCGAACGACGCGACGGATCCCGGGCTGGTGTACGAGGTCACCGACGACGAGTATGACGCATTCGCCTGCGGGACCGACTCGCCGGGCATCTCCGCGGACCGCTGCGACGAGCTCGCTGCCGCCGGCATGTCTTTCGAAGCTGCGGACCTCAACGAGCCGTCCGTCGCCGTCGGTCGGCTCGTCGATACGCGGACCGTCACGCGGCGAGTGACGAACCCCGGAGACACTACCGAGACCTACACGGTCGACGTCGTGCCGCCGGTCGGGATACGCGTCGAGGTCGTGCCCACGACTCTCAGTGTGCCGCCGGGCGAATCGGCGAGCTACGACGTGAGCCTGGCCTACCAATCCGGTCCGCTCGACTTGTGGCGCTTCGGATCGCTCACCTGGAAGAACAACGAGCATTCGGTGTACAGCCCGCTCGCGGTGCGGCCGGTCTCGGTCAACGCCCCGGCTCAGGTCACGGCTTTCGGGGCGAGCGGCTCCCTGACGTTCCCGGTCGAATTCGGCTACACCGGCAGTTACTCACCGGGCGTCCACGGCCTGCGACTGCCGCTCGTGATCAACGGCTTCGTCGACAACGACCCCACCAAGACCTATTCCTTCCGGACGACGAACGGCGTGACCGCCCATCTCATCGACGTCCCCGCAGGCGAAGCCTACCTGCGGTTCGCGCTGTTCGACTATTACACCGACGGCAACGACGATCTCGACATGTACGTCTATTACTGCGCCGACAACGTCAATTGCTCGAAAGTCGGCGAAAGCGGCGGGCCGACATCGGAAGAAGAGTTCGATCTCCTCCTGCCGGCCGGTGGGCGCTATGCCGTGCTGATCCACGGCTACGAAACCGATCAGGTCGCGGGCGGGCCCGGTGCGAACTATTCCCTGTTCGGCTGGTCATTCGGCCTCGACGACGACCAGGGCAACATGACCGCCTCGGGGCCGGCATTCGTCAACGCCGGCAGCTCCGAAGACATCACGGTGAACTGGCAGGGTCTGTTGTCGGATACGATCTACCTCGGCGGCATCTCGCACGACACGCCGCAGGGCATATCCGCCATCACGGTGATACGGATCGGCAACTAGCCCAACAACCTATCTCAGCCAGCGCCTGCCTTTTGCGTAACGCGAGTACAGGATGAGTGCGATACCGATGACAAGGACAGCAGCCTGAATTATCGCGGGGATCCTGCCGAACACGGCCAGCATGTCATTCAACACGAAACTGTTCACGTCTTCGATCAAAACGGCGATCAGCGAGATCACGAACAGCGGTACGGCCCAGGCCTTGCGGAATAACAGGCACAGCGAGCCCAACACACCCGTGGTCACCGCGATCGCGAAAGCCGACGTTGCCCACTTGGGCATGGACTGCAGGATCGCGATCTGCTCGGGACTGAATGCATTCGCAAGCTTCTCCGGGGACGCGGTCACCTGGTCCAGATACGCATAGAAGCCCAACAGGTTCCAGATCAGCGCGACGCCGCTGACGAACCAGAATGACATCGGCGGCCTGTCGTCCAGGAATTCGGTCATGGCGGGACCCCTCTTCGTTGTTCTGATGTTATTGTCTTGATATCGGGTGGCCGATGATCCACCCGCCCCTTCGCAATTGCAAGTTTCCGCGGGGCGGGATCAGCGCAGTTTCCTGGCCATGTCGGCGCAGGGTTTGTGGCGGAAACAGCTCGTCAGGTGATCGTTCACCAGCCCGGTCGCCTGCATGTGCGCGTAGACGATCGTGCTGCCGACGAACTTGAAT
>JBAUVS010000231.1:0-5885 GCA_049583345.1 Woeseiaceae bacterium | reverse complement strand
CAATACTTCGTCGTCGACCTCGTCGATGCCCTTGAAGTTGATTCTCCTCACATAGACCCGGCTCTTCGGATCGACATAGAAGGTGACCGCCGCCTCCTTCTTGTCGCGATCGAGATCCGGCACGGGATTGATCTCCGCGTTCGCGTAGCCCTGCTCGCCGAGCAGGAGCTGCATCCGGTCCACCGACTGTGTCAGCAGATTCTGGTTGAACACCGAGCCCGGCCTGGCCAGCACCTGGGCGCGCAGGAACGCTTCCGGTAACACCATGTCGCCGACCAGCTTGATGTCCGAGATCTTGTACAGATCGCCCTCGTGGATGCCGATGGTGACGAAGATGTCTTTCTTGTTCGGCGATATCGAGACTTCGGTGGAGTCGATCCGGAAATCCGCGTAACCGCGGTCCATATAGTAGGACTTGAGCTTTTCGAGATCGCCTTCGAGGGCCTCCTTGGAATACCGGTCGTCCTGCCGGATCCAGGACAGCCAGTTCGCCGTGTCGAGCTCGAAGTCCTCGCGGATGTCTTTCTCGTCGAACACCGTGTTGCCGACGATGTTCACCTCGCGGATCTTCGCCCGGTCGCCCTCCTTGATGTTGATCTTGACGCGAACGGTATTGTTGGGACGGTCGACGATCGACGTATCGACGACGACGCCGTACTTACCGCGGTCATAGTATTGTTCCGTCAGGAAGTCCTTGACGTTTTCCAGTACCGATCGATCGAAGGTGTGCCCTTTCGCAAGACCCACGTTGCGCAACGAGTCCATCAGGTCTTCGGTCTTGATGTCCTTGTTGCCCTCGATCTCGAAACTCTCGATCGACGGCCGCTCGTGCACGGCGATGATCAGCGTGTTGCCGTCGCGGCGCATCTCGATATCGTCAAACAGCCCCTGCGCGTACAGCGCCTTGATGGCTTCCTGGATCCGGTCCTCGTCCACCGTGTCGCCGATATTGATCGGCAGGTAGTTGAATACGGTACCTTCGGAGATGCGCTGCAGGCCCTCGACGCGCATGTCACGCACGACGAACTCGTCGGCCATGGCGGCCGACAAGGGCAACAACACGCCCAGGAAAGCAATCAGCAGACGCAGTCTCATCGTTTCTCAGTCTGTCCCTTGGTCCCGTGCCGACGCAGGATCAGCCGAGTATTCTCGCAATGTCGTTGTAAAAGGCAAAACTCATCAACAGGATCAGGGCCAGGATCCCGAACTGCTGGCCGATCGCCTGGCTGCGCTCGGACAGCGGGCTGCCTTTCACCAGTTCGATGCCCTGATAGAGGATCTGCCCGCCGTCCAGCACCGGCACCGGTAACAGATTCAGGACGCCGAGGCTGATGCTGACGAGCGCCAGGAAAATCAGGAACTGGGTGGGTCCCTGCTGCGCAGAGTCGCCCGCGTACTGGGCGATGTTGATCGGACCGCTGATGTTCTTGATCGAGACATGACCGGTGGCCATTCTGCCCAGCATGCGCAGCGTGAACACGGTCGATGCCCAGGTCTTTTGCGCGGCCGCGCCGACGGACTCCAGCGGCCCGTACTTGCGGACGTGGTAATAGGTGCCCAGATTCTTCGAACCGCGTACGCCGAGCAGACCGCGCGTCTCGCCATCCACCTGCTGGCTGCCGAGGACGGTCGTGACCGACCGCGCTGCGCCGGCGCGGCGATACTCGATGCGCACTGCCTTGCCCGCCCTGGGCGCAACGACGCGGATCAGGTCCGAGTAGCTGTGGATGGACTCACCGTCGACGCTCGTAATCCGGTCACCGACTTCGAGGCCGGCGGCGGCCGCCGCGCCGTCCTCCACGACTTCGCCGATGACGGCCGGCGGCTCCCAGGGCTGGAAGCCGAGTCCGTCGAAGAGCATGTCGGGTTCGGTGAGCCGGACGGTGTCTCCACCCACGACGATCGTCGCCTGCCGGCGCCGGCCATCCGGATCTTCCAGCGTCAGCGGCACGCGACCGCCCGCCGCCACGGTGTCGAAGATGTTCTCGAGGGTGGTTTCCCAGTCGTTCGTCGTGACGCCATCGACGGCGACGATCCTGTCCCCGAATTCGAGTCCGGCGCGATCCGCATAGGAACCGGGGACCACGTCGCCCACCGCCGGCTGCAGCGTGGGGATGCCGCCCATGAACAGCACCCAGTAGGCCAGGATCGCGAACAGGAAATTGAAGCCGGGCCCGGCGAGCAGCACGGCGATGCGGGCGGGCACCGGCCGGTGATTGAACGCCCGGCCCTGCTCCGCGGGCGCGACAGGCCCCTCGCGGCTGTCGAGGAACCGCACGTAGCCGCCCAGAGGCACGGCGGAGATACAGTACTCGGTGCGATCCTCACCCCGGACCCAGGACCAGATCGGCTTGCCGAACCCGATCGAGAAGCGCAGAACTTTCATGCCGGCGAGGCGCCCGACGAGGTAGTGGCCGAATTCGTGTACCGCGACCAGGATGCTGATCGCGACGACGAACGCCAGCAAGTTCGTGAATGCCTCACCCATGATCTCGCGCTACCCCTCGCAACCTCGACCGGCGTCGTATTGTTGACTGACCGGGTGGGCGGCAGTTCCCGTCGACTCTGGCGCGATGCGCATGAACCCTGGCTGAACGACCGTTCATCGCAGGCCGGCCCAGCCTGCGCCCAGCGCGAACAGGGGCGCTGCCGCCGCGATGCTGTCGATCCTGTCCAGCACGCCGCCGTGGCCCGGGAACAGGGCACCGCTGTCCTTGATTCCGGCATCGCGCTTGAACATGCTCACCGTGAGGTCGCCGACGATCGACAGGCATGCGACGGCCAGGCAGAACGGCACGAAGACCTGCAGATCGGCATGCGACCACGCGGACCACAACAGCGTCAGCAGCACGACGGCGACCAGCCCGCCGAGCGCGCCTTCCCAGGTCTTGCCCGGACTGATCTTCGGCGCGAGTTTCACCCGGCCCACCGTCCTGCCGACGAAGAACGCTCCGCTGTCGGCGGCCCACACGATCAACAGCGCGAACAGCAGCGTGACCGGGTCGGCGAAATACAGGCTCGTCAGCGCGACATACAGCGGCACGAGCACGACGGGACCGGCCAGCCAGCGCACGAGCGCAGGAATCGGCGTGGGAAAGAAGAATGCCCAGATCAGCGCAATACACCACCAGACCAGCGAAACCTCCAGGATCGTTCGGCCCAGCGCCGGCGGCGCCAGCGACACGGCCACGATCAGCATGCCCGTGACCGCTACATAACCGACGCGCACGGCAATGGCGGGGAACCGCAGGAACGCGGACCACTCCCATGCGCCGGCCAGCAGGACGATTGCCAACACGACCCTGACCGCGGCCGGTGGCAGCACGAACAGCACCAGCAGCAGCAGCGCGAAGGCGATGAGTGCCGTCACGACCCGTTCCTTCATGAACGCACGGCCTCGACCTGCTCCCCGGTATGTCCGTAGCGGCGCTGCCGCCGCGCAAAGAATGCCAATGCCTCGTCGAACTCCGCTTCACCGAAATCGGGCCACAGGGTGTCACAGAACCAAAGTTCCGCATAGGCGAGGTTCCAGAGCAGGAAATTGCTCACTCGCTGTTCGCCCCCGGTGCGAATCAACAGATCCGGATCCGGCACGTCGCCGAGCTGAAGCTCCCGGGACAGCTGCGGCTCTTCGATGTCCTCGATCGACAGCTCGCCACTGACCACCCTCGCCGCCAGTCGCCGGGCCGCGAGCACGATATCCCAGCGCCCGCCGTAGGCCACGGCCACGTGCAGATGGAGACCCGTATTGCCCGCGGTCTGCCGCTCTGCCGCGGCGATCTTCTCCTGCAGGCTCGCCTGCAGCCTGTCGCGGGCGCCGATGAATTCCAGCCTGACTCCATTACGATGCAGTTCGTCGACTTCTCGTTGCAGCGCCTCGACGAACAGCCCCATCAGCTTGCTGACCTCTTCCCGCGGCCGTGACCAGTTCTCGCTGCTGAACGCAAACAACGTCAGATGCTTGACGCCGCTCCGCGCGGCGAGTTCGACAATCTTGCGGACCGCGCCGACGCCTGCGCGATGGCCCGCGTGCCGCGGGAGCGCGCGGTGGCGCGCCCACCGGCCATTGCCGTCCATGATGACCGCGATATGTATCGGGATGTTTTCGGCGTCTGCCATGGGAAGTCGCGAGCGGCGCTCAGATCTCCATCAGCTCGTCTTCCTTGGCGGCCAGGAGCTTGTCGACTTCCGCCACGTACTTGTCCGTGATTGCCTGAATCTCGTCCTGCGCGCGGCGTTCGTCATCCGCACCGATCAGCTTTTCCTTGAGCAGATCCTTGACGTCGCCGAGCGCATCCCTGCGGATGTTGCGGATCGCGACGCGCCCGCCCTCGGCCTCGTTGCGCACGATACGGATCATGTCCTTGCGCCGCTCCTCCGTGAGCGGCGGCAGGGGTACGCGGATGACGGTGCCGGCCGTCGCCGGATTCAGGCCGAGGTCGGAATTCAGGATCGCCTTCTCGATGACCGCCACCATCTCCTTGTCCCAGGGCGTCACCGTCAGGGTCCGGGAGTCTTCCACGCCGACGTTCGATACCTGGTTCAGCGGCACCTGGGAGCCGTAGTATTCGACCGTGATGTGATCCAGGAGACTGGTGTGCGCGCGTCCCGTGCGGAGCTTCGTCAGTTCCGAATTCAGCGCCGCGACACTCTTGGCCATGCGCTCGGCCGCATCTTTCTTGATGTCCTCCAGCACGTCATCGCCCCCTTCAGTACGTTCCCATAACCCGGTCAGGCCGTCACCAGCGTGCCCACGTCGTCGCCCGTCATCGCCTGCACCAGCGCGTTCGCGCGAGTCAGGTCGAAGACACGCAGCGGCAGGTCGTTGTCCCGGCACATTACGATTGCGGTGGCGTCCATGACCGACAGTTTGTCCGCCAGGACCTTGTCGAATGATACCGTGTCGTAACGCTCGGCATCCGGGTTGTCCTTGGGGTCGGAATCGTAGACGCCGTCGACCTTCGTGGCCTTGAGGAGGACGTCCGCACCGATCTCTATGGCCCTCAGGCTCGCCGCCGTGTCGGTGGTGAAGAACGGATTACCCGTGCCGGCGGCCAGGATGATAATCCGGCCTTTTTCCAGGTGCCGTATCGCCCGGCGCCGGATGTAGTCCTCGCACACCTGGTGAATCTGCAGCGCCGACATGACGCGTGCGAACACCCCACGGGCCTCGAGCGCGTCCTGGATGGCCAGGGCGTTCATGACGGTCGCCAGCATACCCATATAGTCGCCGGTGACCCGGTCCATGCCGGACCTCGCGAGTCCCGCACCGCGAAAGATGTTACCGCCGCCGATCACGATGGCGATCTCGACGCCGCGTTCCCTGGCGGTCGCGATCTCGGCGGCGAGTCGCTGTATGACCGCGGGCTCGATTCCATAGTCCAGGTTGCCCATCAACGCCTCGCCGCTGAGTTTCAGCAGCACGCGTCGGTACCGCGCCGGAGAATCCGCCATTGCCCTGCCTTTCCTGCTCGATGCGCCCGGTGCCCGCCGCCGCGGCCAGGCTGGACGCATACTACCGTCAATAAAAAATTATGATTTCAATAATTTATACAACTTACTTAAGGCTAGTTATCACTTCTTTGCAGCGTCCCTGACTTGCTTCATTACTTCGTCGGCGAAGTTCTCCTCGCGCTTCTCGATACCCTCGCCGACCTCGAATCGCACGAATCCGGTCACCGTCGCACCGGCCTCGTCGAGCAACTTGCCGACGCTCGTATCCGGGTCCTTCACGAACGGCTGGCCCAGCAACGTCACCTCTTTCAGGAACTTGCCCAGCCGGCCTTCCACCATCTTGTCCACGATATCGGCCGGTTTTCCGGACGACCTGGCCTGCTCCGTGAGTATGCGGCGCTCGCTGTCCAGCGTCTCGGCCGGCACCCCGG
>JBAUVS010000230.1:0-2710 GCA_049583345.1 Woeseiaceae bacterium | reverse complement strand
GTCCCCATGCTGCCGGACGTCAGCCACAAGCGCGGCTCGCGGAAATCGAAGTACTGTGCGGCCCACATCTGGTGCTGGCCGACGCCGGTAGTGATCACGGCTTCGCCCCGGGCGTGGCGATTGATCTCCTCGATGACGGCGTAAGGCTGGATCAACGGATTGTCGCGGTCGTAGTTCAGGCCGTACTCCTGCTTGAGTCCGGCGATATGCGCGTGCCACTTCGAGAGGTCTTTCTTGAAATTGATACGCCGGCCGTAGGCCAGCAGATCCGAGAGGTCGCGCTCGAGCACACCGATGTGATGCCAGTTGACGCGTTTCACTTTGCCGACTTCGGCGATGTCGACGTCGAAATGCGCGATGTTGCGTGCGTTCGGAGCGAAGCGCGGCGGATCTCCCGCGACCCGGTCGTCGAAACGCGCGCCGATCGCGATCAGGAAATCGCAGTCCTCGACGGCATAGTTCGCCGAGGCGAGGCCGTGCATGCCGAGCATGTGCAGGGCGAGCGGGTGTGTCGTATCGCTCGCGCCGAGCGCCATCAACGTCGTCGTTACGGGTATGCCGTACTCGTTGGCGAAGCGCCGCATCGGCTTGGTGGCGTTGCCGTTGATGACCCCGCCGCCGGCATAGATGAGCGGCCGCTCGGACTGCGCGAACATCTCGTAGAAGCGTTGGCAGCTGCGGTCGGTCAGCACGTTGTTGCGGATCGCCTCGAGGCGGCGGTGATAACCCGGCAGTGCCAGCGTCCCGGCGCCCGCGAATTCACCCTGCCAGTTCTGCACGTCCTTCGGGATGTCGACGACGACCGGGCCGGGCCGTCCGGTGCGCGCCAGCTCGAATGCGCTGCGCACCGTCGCCTCCAGCTTTTTCGGATCGGTGACGAGGAACACGTGTTTCGACACCGCCCCCATGATCGCCGATACCGGCGCCTCCTGGAATGCGTCGGTGCCGATGGCGCCGGTCGGTACCTGGCCGCAGATCACTACGATGGGCACCGAATCCGCCATGCAATCCCGCACCGGCGTCACGGTGTTGGTGGCGCCGGGCCCGGACGTGACCATGACCACGCCGACCTTGCCGCTGGCGCGCGCATAGCCGGACGCCATGAAGCCGGCGCCTTGCTCGTTGGCCGGAACGATCAGCGGGATCGCGGCCTTGCCGTCGGCCGTCCGGTGTGCGTCGTTGTAACGGAAGACTGCGTCGTAGGTCGGCAGTATCGCACCGCCGGAATACCCGAAGAGGGTATCGACGCCCTCGTCGGCCAGCACCTGCACGACGATGTCGGCTCCGGTCATGCGGGTGCCCGCGAGCGGATGTGCTTGAGTGGACGCGCTGTTTGCCTGTTGGTTCACGTTGGCGCTTTCTCGCGCAAGTGCTGGATAAATGACCGGTTTTCGGCGAGTGTTTACTAATTCCTATTGCATTGCAATACTCGAAGCGCGGCACCGGCGCGTTACGTGTGCGGCGCGTTGATAGTTGCAACTGAATGTATTGAGTGGAGTCCGATGCGACACGCAATTTCCGTCTTGCTGCAGAACGAGGTCGGTGCACTGACGCGCATGACCGCCATGTTCTCGTCCCGGGGCTACAACATCGACTCACTCAACGTCGCACCGACCGACGATCCGACCGTCTCTCGCGTGACGATCGTCGTCACCGGCTCCGACGCCGCCATCGCACAGCTCAATTCCCAGCTCGCGAAGCTCGTCGACGTCGTCAACATCCACGACATGACCCTCGGCGAGCATTTCGAACGCGAACTGGCGATTGTGAAGATCAAGCTGGCGACCGGCGGCCTCGCGAAGGCGATGAGCCTCGCAAAGAAATACGGCGCCGATATCCTCGACGACGCCCAGGTGAGCTGCACCATGCAATTGATGGGCCGCGTGGCCGAGATCGATGCATTCGTGGCGGAAGCCGCGACGATCGGCGACCTGTCCGCCGTCGCGCGCAGCGGCAGCGTCGCGGTATCGAAAGGCGAGGTGATCCTGTCGTCGTATGACGCGCACCATCATCTCTCCGGCTGATCCATGCCCGGATTCGACCTGTCCGGTGCGCGTCGCCTCGTCGTCAAGGTCGGCTCCTCGCTGCTGATCGACGGCGACGGCCGCGTGCATCGGGGCTGGCTCGAGGGGCTCGCCGAAGACATCGCCATGCTGGCCGCCCGCGACCACGAAGTACTGATCGTGTCATCGGGCGCGATCGCCATCGGACGCACCGTGCTGGGCATCGAACTGCGCCGGGCCCGGCTCGAGGATCTGCAGGCGGCCGCCGCGGCCGGCCAGGTGCAGCTCGTGCACGCCTGGCAGGAGTGCCTCGGCAGACACGGCATCGTCGCTGCGCAGATCCTGTTGACTCCGCAGGATACGGAGCACCGGCGCCGGTTCCTGAACGCGCGCGGCACGCTCGCGCGGCTGATCGAGCAGCGCGTCGTGCCGGTGATCAACGAGAACGACACGGTCGCGACGGACGAGATCCGCTATGGCGACAACGACCGGCTGGCCGCGCGGGTGGCGCAGCTCGTCATGGCCGACGCGCTGATCCTGCTGTCCGACGTGGACGGCCTGTACAGCACGGATCCGGGCCGGGACGCCGCCGCCGAGCACATCCCGGAGGTGCCGCGCATCACCGACGAGATATTGCGCATGGCGGGGGAAACGCGGTCCGCGATCGGCCGCGGCGGCATGGCCACCAAGGTCCAGGCGGCCCGCAT
>JBAUVS010000229.1:0-3258 GCA_049583345.1 Woeseiaceae bacterium | reverse complement strand
TCGACGAGGACCTCGCGCGCGACGCGACCCAACCGGCACTGCTCAGGGCGGAGGCGGCGATGCGGCGCGAATCGCTGTTGCGCGATATCGCCTCGGAGGAGCTGCATTCGGCGACCGAAGTCACGGCACCCGGCGACGGCATCGTGGCGGGCCTGACGGTACGGGACGGGAGTTTCGTGCAGGCCGGACAGGTATTGTTGACGCTGTACGATCCGGACGAGCCGCTGGAAGCCCGGCTCTACGTCGCCGCGGACAATGCCGCGATGATCTTCGAGGGGCAGCGGGCCGAACTGCGGCTGCGCGCGTACCCGAAGGAGCTGTTCGGCACGCTGGCGGCGACGGTGACCAGCATCGCGGCGACGGCCCTGCCGCCCGCGGAGATCGGCGCCGGAGTGCGCAGCGCAGGCAAGGTGTTCGAGATCCGCGCCGCAATCGGCGGCGGGGAGATCGTCGCCGGCGGCCGGTCATGGCCGCTCGCGCCCGGCACGACCTTCGAAGCCGACCTCGTACGGCGCCGCTGGCCCCTGTATCGCTGGCTGTTCGCCTCGCGCCGGACGGGCGGCAGCCAAGCGACCTGAGATGCCGCGGTCCGTGCCGGTGGTCCTGCAGGCCGTGCCGGACGAGTGCGGCGTGGCGTCGCTGGTCATGGTGGCGCGCAGTTTCGGACGCGATTGCGACGTCGCCACGCTGCGCCGGCGCCACGCAAGCCTGGATCGCGGTCCGTCGCTGAAGACGATCCTGCAGATGGCGGACGCGCTGGCCCTGGTCGGCAGACCCGTCAGGCTCGGCGTCGGCGAACTCCGGCGTCTTGCCCTGCCCGCGATCCTGCACTGGGAGTTCGATCACTTCGTCGTGCTGACGAAGGTCCGGCGCAGGTCGCTTGTCATTCACGACCCGGCCGCAGGACGCCGCTGCGTCTCCCGCGACACTTTTGCCGACGCGTTCACCGGGGTCGCCGTCGAGTTCAGCCGCGCCGGAACCTGGTCTGCCGTCTCGGGCGAGCGGCGCTCGCTGTTGAAGGGTCTGCTGCGATCCCTGCACGGCCTCGGCCGCTTCCTCGCCGTCATGCTGATCCTGCTGTTCACGAGCCAGCTGCTGGCGCTCGCGCTGCCGATCGCGACACAGCTCCTGATCGACGACGTGGTGCTGGGACACGACCGTGCCTGGCTGTACCGGGTGCTGGCGGGTGTCGCGTTGATCCTCGTCGCGATGCTGCTCGTCGACGCCGCGCGCCGCTGGATTGCGCTGTATACCGGGACCCGACTCGCCACGGCGAGCACCACGGCGGTCGTCCGGCACCTGATGCGCCTGCCCGTCGCGACGGTGGAGCCGCGGCCCGTCGGCGATCTTATCTCGCGCGTCGAGTCGCTGCGGCCGATCCGCGCGGCGATGACCGAGACCTGTCTGACCGCGATCGTGCAATTCGCCGTGCTGGTGACGACGCTGGCGGTCATGACCTGGTACAGCCCGCTGTTGACCCTGATACCGGCCGCTGCGCTGGCATTGACGCTGGGCCTGCACGGCGCCTTCCTGCCGGCGATGCGTTCCATGAATCTCGAGGGCGTCGTCGCGTCGGCCCGGGCCTCGAATTCGCTGATCGAATCGCTGCGCGGATTCCGGACCCTGCATGCGCTGGGGCTGGACATGCTGAGACTGGCACACTGGCAGCAGTTCTTCGTCACCGCCACGAACGCGACCGCGCGGCGCCAGCGGCTGCTTATCGGCTTCTCGTTCGGGCAGGGCCTGATCGCCGCGGCCGAGCAGCTGCTGTTCCTCGCCGTCGGCATCGGCGGCGTCATCGATCGCCGATACAGCCTCGGCGTCCTGTTCGCCTTTGTCTCGCTGCGCGGGCGCCTGGCCGGTTCCGTCGCACAGCTGATCGGCGCGACGCGCGAGCTGTCGCTCACGCGCTCGCACGTCGAGCGTGCCGGAGAGCTCGTCGCGGAGCCGATCGAGCCGGAGGCACCGGCCGCGGCGATGCGCGACACCATCAGCGGTGCCATCGAGTGCCGCGGTCTCAGCTTCGCGTATCCCGGCGGGCCGGACGTGCTCGCGGGGTTTGGCTGCCGCATCGAGGCCGGCGAGGCCGTGGTCATCCAGGGGCGGTCAGGCACGGGCAAAACGACGTTGCTGCACCTGCTGTCGGCGAGCCTCGAGGCGCGCAGCGGCGCCGTCCTCTATGACGGCATCTCGACCAAACTCTGGGACGTCCGCGCGCTCAGGCGCCAGTTCGGCATCGTCCTGCAGCGGGACCGCTTGTTTGCCGGTTCCGTCGCCGGCAACGTGAGCGGCTTCGAGCCGGTTCCCGACGTCGGCAGGATCCGCGCGGCTTTGCTGCGCGCCGGGATCTGGCATGAGATCGACGCGCTGCCGATGAAACTCTCGACACAACTGGCCGACGGTTCGGGCGGGCTGTCGGGCGGCCAGATCCAGCGCCTGCTGCTCGCGCGTGCGCTGTACCGCGAACCGTCCGTGCTGTTCCTCGACGAGGCGACCAACCAGCTCGACCCGCATACCGAGGGACAGGTGCTCGCCAACCTGCGGACGCTCGGCATCACGATCGTCAGCGTCGCACACGGCGATCGTGCGGCGACCCGCGACTGGCGCCGGATCCGGCTGGAGGGCTCGCATGGCAATTGCGGCGCCAGCCTTGGATAATCGCGCGATGGCCCGACTCCTCATAAAGAATGCCCGCGTCATCAACGAGGGCGAGATCCGTGACGCGGATGTCCTCGTCGAGGGCGACCGGATCGCGAAGATCGCCGGCGGCATCGCCGCCGGCGGCGCGGAGGTGATCGACGCGGCCGGCCGATACCTGATGCCGGGCATGATCGACGACCAGGTGCACTTCCGCGAGCCCGGCCTGACCGGCAAGGGCGATCTCGCCACGGAGTCGGCGGCGGCCGCGGCCGGCGGCGTCACCAGCTTCTTCGACATGCCCAACGTCGATCCGCAGACAACGACGGTGGCGGCGCTGGCCGACAAGTACCGCGCCGCACAAGGACGCTGCACGGCGAACTACGCCTTCTATCTGGGCGCCACGAACCACAACATCGACGAGATCCGTGCCCTGCGACCCGGCGATGCCTGCGGGATCAAGGTGTTCATGGGGGCATCGACCGGCGACATGCTGGTCGACAGGCCGGCGTCGCTGGACAAGATCTTCGCGGATGCACCGGTGCAGATCGTCACCCATTGCGAGGACACGCCGACCATCCGGCGCAACGAAGCGCGGGCCAGGGAGCAGTACGGCGAACA
>JBAUVS010000228.1:0-3776 GCA_049583345.1 Woeseiaceae bacterium | reverse complement strand
CAGTAGTAGTGCGCGATCTGCAGCGCCAGCGAGCGGCCGCCGAGCTGCTCCAGTTTCTGTCCGGCCTCGATCGCGTGCTGCCACTCCTTCTCCTGCTCGTAGATGCCGCACAGGTTCTGCAGCGCCTGCACCTGGTAACGCGAACCCTCGGCGAGGCGCGCGAACATGTTCTCCGCGCGATCGAGCAGGCCAGCCCCGAGATAGTCCTTGGCCAGCGCATACAGCGCCTGGTCGCGCTGCTCGGCCGCGATGTCCGGCCTGGCGATGATGTTCTGGTGGATGCGGATGGCGCGGTCGACCTCGCCGCGCCGCCGGAACAGGTTGCCCAGCGCAAAGTGGGTCTCGATGGTCTTGTCGTCCACCCGCACCATCTGCAGGAAGTGCTCGAGTGCCTGGTCGGTCTGCTCATTGAGCAGGAAGTTGAGGCCCTTGAGATAATCGACGTTGAGCGGCGGCGGCGCGTCTTCCTCGTCGCGCTCGCCGAAGCGGCCGAGGGCCCAGCCTGCTGCCGCCAGCAGCAGGAACAGGCCCGCCAGCAGGAACGTGGATTCAGTCGGCATCGGAGAGCGGCAGATTCCTGAGACTCTTGATCTCGGATTCGGTGAGCCGCAGCTGTCGCCGCAGCGTCCGCCGATCGTTGAGCAGCCGCAACATCATCGACGTCATGCACAGCATCCCGAACACGATGCCGGCGACGAAGGTGATCGCGAACGAGAGCGAGACCGGGTACGAGCCCTTCACGAAAGCCAGGTCCAGGTCCACGCGCCCGGTATTGAGCGCGGTGAACGTGAACATGATCACGACCAACAGGACCACGAGGACGATCAGTCCGGCACGTCTCAGCATCGGCTCACTCCAACTGCCACCTTAGCATTCCGCAGGAGCCCGCCCCGGCGGGCGACCGCTCCGGCGAACCACGACCCTACGGCAAAAAAAAGGATTCTAACTCTTGATCGGGAATTGGCGGCTCTGGTTGACGCGCTCGCGAAGATCCTTGCCGGGCTTGAAGTGGGGGACGTACTTGCCGGCCAGCGCCACCGCCTCGCCGGTCTTCGGATTGCGGCCGATCCGGGGCGGCCGGAAGTGCAGCGAGAAACTGCCGAAGCCACGAATCTCGATGCGCTGTCCGCGTGCCAGGGAATCACTCATCAGGTCCAGCAGGTGCTTCACCGCCAGCTCGACGTCCTTGGCGGGGAGATGTTTTTGCTTGCGGGCGATAACTTCTATGAGTTCTGATTTTGTCATTGTTCGCTTCGCCTGATGGAACGTGGCACGTAACCCCCGGATAATACTAACAATATAGCCCAGACCAAAAGGTCTGGGCTACTGTTTTTACGTATTATTTGCTGCCGCCGGTCATTTTTTCCTTGAGCAACTCGCCGAGGGTCGTGCCGACCGGTGCCGCGCCGGCATCGGACTTGTAGGTATTGATGGCCTCGGCCTCCTGCTGGACCTCCTTGGCCTTGACCGACAGCGCGATCGAGCGGTTCTTGCGATCCACGTTGGTGAACTTGGCCTCGATGGTCTCGCCGACCTTGATCATCGTACGGGCGTCCTCGACCCTGCCGCGCGCCATCTCCGAAGCCCGCAGGAAGCCGGTGACGCCGTCGCCGAGATCCAGGGTCGCCCCCTTGGCGTCCACTTCCGTCACGGTGCCCGAGACGATGGAGTTCTTGGGGTGCTCCGCCAGCCAGGCCGAGAACGGGTCCTTCTCGAGCTGCTTGATGCCCAGCGAGATGCGCTCGCGGTCGGCGTCGATCGCCAGCACGGCCGCCTCGATCTCCTGGCCCTTCTTGTAGTTGCGCACGGCGTCTTCGCCGGCCTGTTCCCAGGAGATGTCCGACAGGTGCACGAGGCCGTCGATACCGCCGTCGAGCCCGATGAAGATACCGAAGTCGGTGATCGACTTGATCTGGCCCGAGACCTTGTCGCCGCGATTGTAGGTCACCGCGAATTCGGCCCAGGGATTCGCCTTGCACTGCTTGATGCCGAGCGAGATCCGGCGCCGTTCCTCGTCGATCTCGAGGACCATGACCTCGACCTCTTCGCCGACCGAGACGACACGCGACGGATTGACGTTCTTGTTGGTCCAGTCCATCTCCGAGACGTGCACGAGACCCTCGACGCCGTCCTCGATCTCCACGAAACAGCCGTAATCCGCGATGTTCGTGACCTTGCCGAACAGGCGGGTCTGCGGCGGGTAGCGCCGCGACAAATCCTTCCACGGATCGTCGCCGAGCTGCTTCATGCCGAGCGACACGCGCTGGCGCTCGCGATCGAACTTCAGGATCTTGACTTCGATCTCGTCGCCGACGTTGACGACTTCGGACGGGTGCTTGACGCGTTTCCACGCCATGTCCGTGATGTGCAGCAGACCGTCGATGCCGCCGAGGTCCACGAATGCGCCATAGTCCGTCAGGTTCTTGACGATGCCCTTGACGACATTGCCTTCCTGCAGGTCCTCGAGCAGCGCCTCGCGCTCGGCCGAGTACTCCTGTTCGACGACGGCGCGGCGCGACACGACCACGTTGTTGCGGCGCTTGTCCAGTTTGATGACCTTGAACTCGAGTGACTTGCCCTCGAGGTATCCCGGATCGCGGACGGGGCGCACGTCGACCAGCGAGCCCGGCAGGAACGCACGGACGCTGTCGATCTCGACGGTGAAACCGCCCTTGACCCGGCCGTTGATGATGCCCTCGACGACCTCGCCGTCCTCGAAGGCTTTTTCGAGGTGTGTCCAGGTACGCGCCCGGATCGCTTTCTCGCGCGACAGGCGCGTCTCGCCGAAGCCGTCCTCGACGGCATCCAGCGCGACCTCGATCTCGTCGCCGACCGAGACGGCGCTCTCGCCCTTCTCGTTCCGGAATTGGTCGATGGGGATGACGGCCTCGGACTTGAGACCGGCAGTGACGATGACGACATCGTCGTTTACCGCGACAACGGTGCCGGTGATGATGGAACCCGGCTTGATGTGTTGACTGGCGAAACTCTCTTCAAATAACTCGGCAAAACTTTCAGACATGTGATTAACCAGGGGAGCACTCGGCTCCCGCCCTTACGCCACGCCGCTTCCTGCGGCCGACGCCTGCGTTGAATTGAAATACGAGCCAGGCTCCCTGCCCGGCCCACCAATTTCCTTCCGCTCAGGATCGACGTTCCGACGCCCAGTCGAGGACCGTCTGCGTGACGTCCTCGATCGAGATGCCGGAGGAATCCAGTATTCTGGCGTCCCCCGCCGGCTTCAGCGGTGCCACCGTGCGTTCGGAATCCCGCCGGTCGCGCGCTTCGATGTCCCGCGAAAGGGCCGCGAGACTAACACCGATCCCCTTGTCTTTCAACTGCTTATAGCGCCTCCTGGCGCGCTCGGCCGGCGTCGCCGTCAGGAACACCTTGAGGCCCGCGTCGGTGAATACGTGGGTGCCCATGTCGCGCCCGTCGGCGACCAGCCCGGGCGGCCGCCGGAAGCCCCGCTGCAGGTCCAGCAGCGCATCCCGGACCGGCTGCAGCGCGGCCACCGCGGAGGCGCCCACCCCGCATTCCTCGGTCCGTATCCCGGCCGTCACGTCCTCGCCCTCGAGCAGGATGCGTTCCTCGCCGCGGGCGTCGCTCTCGAAACGCACGTCCAGGCCGGCGGCGAGGCCGGCCAGCGCTTCGGCGTCGTCCAGCCCGATACCTTTGTCCTGCGCCGCCAGCGCGACCAGCCGGTACAGCGCGCCGCTGTCCAGCAGGTGCCAGCCGAGTGCCCGCGCTACCCGGCGTGCGATCGTGCCCTTGCC
>JBAUVS010000227.1:0-1862 GCA_049583345.1 Woeseiaceae bacterium | reverse complement strand
GCCATGCCGGCCGGGATAGGTGTTTCTCGCAATGGTGCCCGCTGCCGCCGAGGCTAGACTGGTAGTCGAGAGGGAGGGACCAGAACCGCGGGACCATTGCCATGTTCAGCATCGACGCCATCATGAGCACGGATCTCGTCACCGTGCCGCCGGCGGCCAGCCTCGAGGATGCGCGCCGCCTCATGCACGTGAATCGGATCCATCACCTGCCGGTCGTGAACGAGGACGGCGAACTGGTCGGTCTCGTCACGCTGACCAACGTCCTGGCTGCAACCGATTCCATCCTGCGCGACGCCGACAGCCGCCTGCATGCCGAGGGCGTACGGGTCAGGGACATCATGGTGACCGACATCGCGACGATCGACGAGCATGCGAGCCTGCGCCAGGCCGCGCTGTTCATCGAGAAGCACAAGATCGGCTGCCTGCCGATCGTCACCAACGGCCAGCTGCGCGGGATCATCACGGACACCGACTTCGTCGGCGTCGCGATCAATCTGCTGGAGTTGCTCGAAGAGTCCGAGCCCCTCGACGAAGACGCCGCCTGATCGTTACCATTGGTGGCCTCCTTTCCTTAGCCAGGGAGGCTTGCCATGGCTGCCGTAGAATCGCAGATGTTACCCGTCGGGACTCCCGCGCCCGAGTTCTCGCTGCCCGACCCCGACGGACGGGTGCATTCCCTCGCCGACAGTGCAAACGCCTACCTCGTGATGTTCATCTGCAATCACTGCCCGTTCGTCAAGCACGTGCGCAAGGAACTGGCGCGCCTCGGCGGGGACTATGCGGAGCGTGGCGTCGCGATATATGCGATCAGCAGCAATGACACCGACGTCTATCCGGCCGACGCGCCCGAGCAGATGAAGAAGGAAGCCGAGGCGCAGGGTTATACGTTCCCCTATCTCTTCGACGCGGACCAGTCGGCGGCGAAAGCCTACCGCGCCGCCTGCACCCCCGACTTCTATGTTTTCGACGCGGACAAGGCCCTGGTTTATCGCGGGCAACTCGACGACAGCCGGCCGTCGAACGACGCGCCGATCGACGGCCATGATGTGCGCAAGGCGCTGGACGCCGTGCTGGCGCATGAACCCGTGAGCGAGACGCAGAAACCGAGCATCGGCTGCAACATCAAGTGGAAGCCCGGTAACGCGCCCGATTACTTCTGAAGGATTGAAGCGGGACCGAAGCGGCTCAATTTCCGAACGCAGTTGGGGGTTTTTTCGATTCGTTGGGCGTGTATTTCTTCGCCTCTTCGTCGGTCAGCTTCTCTATAAGGATATCCCAGCGCGCGAGCGTCGAACTGATGCGCAGCTTGTAGCGCCCGCTCTGCCTGAACAGCCTCAGGCCGTCACCCGGGCGCTTCGTGTAAGCCACGCGGCCGACGAGTTGCCCGGTATCCGCATTGATAAGCATCACGTCGAGGGCGATCATCTGCTCGTAGTCGCCGTTCACGCGCCAGTCCAGCAGCCACGGCGCCTCGACCTCGAAGCTGTCCGTGGTCTTGTTGCCGGTCCCGGAAAACTCCTGCACGAGTTCGCTGGCCGCCGCGGGCATTGCGACGCAGATCAAAAATATGAGTATCGAAATTCGTTTCATGCCTTGTGAGACCGCAACTAGCACGAGCCGTTCATTCCCGCGATCCATTCCCGGACCGCCGCGACGCCCTCCGCGTGCACCGCGCTGCGCCCCAGCTCCGGCATCGCGATGTCCGGGTCCGAATGCTCCATCCGGTACACGATGATGGACTCGTCCGGCCGGCCCGGATAGATGTCGTAGCTGCGGCCCCCGCTGCCCCGGCCGACGGCGACGGGCGGCTTGCAGATGCCGAGATGGCGGCCGACGGGCGCCGCCAGCGACAGGTCCAGGGC
>JBAUVS010000226.1:0-3418 GCA_049583345.1 Woeseiaceae bacterium | reverse complement strand
GCATCCACTCCCATTAGGAATTGCGACCCTCTGCTTCGGGTCACAAGCAGCCTCCCCAGGGCTCTCTCGCCCAACGGCTGCTATCCGAAGTATACCGGCCGGCCGCGATCCCGCTAGAGGTTCCTATTGGCGAAACCTAAAGTAGATTCTAGGAAATCCGCCACGTGGCGGATTGTTGATCAGTTCGACAAAGAAGTTTCCGCGGAAAGGCGTGAACTGGGCGTCTGCTCTTGCGGAAAGCGGCCGTTCGTTCGACCTCGCCGAGAACGGCTGCAGGAGAATCCTGCACTTAACCGCAGAATAGAATTCAGACGCAATGCCGGCGACAGTCCGGCACGAATCGCAGGGACGCGGGTCGGCCCGCCGCACTCAAGCCAGAAATCCGAGATCCCTGACGCTGAAGTTGCCCAGGCTCGGCGCGACCATCTCGAGATCCGTATCCGGGATGCCGAACCACTTCGCCAGCGTCGCGGCATACTGGTCCGCCGAGGTCGTCGGGATCATGCGGCCGCCGTCGACGTCGTCGGGGCCGCCGATCTCGAGGCGCGGATACACGCCGTAGAGGTCGCGGCCAAGGACCGCGCCGCCGGCGACGAGCTGCACGCCGCCCCAGGCGTGGTCCGTACCGTCGCCGTTCGAGGTCAGCGTGCGGCCGAAGTCGGACTGCGTGAACGACGTGACGCCGTCGGCGACGCCGATCTCCGCCATCGCCGCGTGAAACGCCGCGACGGACTCGCTGACGTCGGCGAACAAACCCGGCTGGACGGCATTCTGGTTGTCGTGCGAATCGAATCCTCCGGCTTCGACCAGGAAGATCTGGCGTTGCATGGCGATCGCGTCGCGCACCGCGATCAGGCGTGCGACGGTATGCAGCTGTGTGCCCAACTCGGAGCCCGGGAACGGTGTCGAGAACGCCGGAGCAGAGTCGATCGCCACGGTGACGGTGTCGGCCGCATCGATCGCGCGGCGCTGGACGGCCGCGAATCCGCGCTCGTAGACCGAATCGTAGTCGGCGTCCACGATGCCTTCGAATGCCATGCGATGCTCGGGTGACCAGAAACCGTCGAAGGTCAGCGGACCTTCAGGACCCATCACGTACGGGAACGTCTCGGAGCCCGTCTGGAACAGGTTGGTGCCGGACAACGAGGCGTTCGTCGCCATGCGCTGGCCGGCAACGCGATCGCGGATCAGATCCGCGATGCGCCCCGCCCACCCCGTGGCGCTGCTGCGGCGCCCCTTGAGCGAATTCCACTGATCCTGCTGGTCGTTGTGGGAGAAGAGTTGCGGTGGCAACAGGACCGACTTGTTCAGGTACTGCTCCTTGCTCGTCGGCTCGATCAGGGGACCGACGTTGGCGACGAAGGCAAGCTGCCCCGCCTCGAAGAGCGCCTGCAGGCCGGCCATCGCGGGATGCAGGCCGTACTGCGCGCCATCGGCTGTCAGAGGATCGATCGGCAGCAGCTCGGCCTGCGCAATGGCGAGGTTCTGGCGAGAAGCGGCATACACGCCGTATTCGGCGTTGCTGCGCGGCACGAGCATGTTGAAAGAGTCGTTGCCCCCGTGCAGGAAGATGCAGACCAGCGCGCGATAATCGTCGAACGGCGCTGCCGCGCCCACGACCTGCGAGAACGCGAGGCCCGGCGTCGACGCCAGTGTCGCGGCGGCAATACTCCGTCTCAGGAAGATTCTTCGATTGACCTTGCTCATGGTGCCATACCTTCGGTTCCTTCAGCGCTGGTAGGCGAATTCCGGCGACGTGGCGGTGAGATAGATGGTCTCGGCGGCGCGCAGCTGCGCCTGATCGGCCGGGATCAGGTTGACCACGTCGGCGATCTTCTGACGCAGGTTGTCCGACATGCCCCCGGCCAGCAATCTGTCGTCCACACGGTCTATCAGCGCGCCGACGTCTCCGGCCAGCGCCGCCTCCTCCGAATAGTCGATCAGCACCGTGTCCGCGGTAATGTTCTCGTCCGAACGATCGGCTTGCCAGTTCCAGTAGAAGATCTGCCAGAACATGAAATTGGAACTGAACGTATTCAGATACTCGGTCGCGATCTGCAACTCCGGCGACGCCAGCCCGCGATCGCGGATCTCGCCGGGCGGCGCAAAGAACGGACTGAAGAAATTGAAGACGTGTGGTGCCTGCAGCGGCCCCTGCCCGAAGAATACCCACACGTAGTCGATCGGGTAGCGGCCGCCGTCCGATTTCGCGTCATACGCCCGCCACAACTGTGTCAGACGCAACAGCGGTTCCTTCAACTTGCCGTCCGTGTCCATGCGCGTGGCCGGCCGCGCCTCGGGGTCCATCAGGATGGCTTTCACGACCGCGCCGAGGTCGCCGCGCACACCGGCGCCGTTGTCGTCGAATACGCTCGCGACCCGGAACACGTAGCCCGGCGACGGATTGCTCGTCACCAGCCGCTTGATGAGGCGCGTCGCGATAAACGGTCCGACGTTTGGATGGTTGAACAGATCGTCGAGCGCGTCATCGAGGTCCTGCATGCCGGCCTGGCCGGCCGGTATCGTGTAACCATCGAGCAGTGTCTTCGCACCCGTGTCGTGATAGCCGCTCCAGAGCTGCATCGGCGCATATTGGCTCGCGTCGGGCGGCCACTGCGTATGGAATCCGGGCACGTTCGCGTAGGTCCATCCGGTGAACACGTGTGCGAAACCTTCGACGACGGCCTGGTCGTACGTCGGGACCGGCACGCCGTCGCCGTCGACCTGGACCGTACCGTCGGGGTTCAACCGGACCAGCCCGATCGAGAACAGCTGCATCAGTTCCCGCGCATAGTTCTCGTCGGGGCGGATATTGCTCGCCGGATTCGGCTTCTCGTTGCCCAGCACGCTCAGATACACGCCCATCGCCGGGTGCAGGGTCACGGCCTCCAGCAGATCCCGATAATTTCCGAAGGCATTGCGCGCAAGCACGTCGTAGAAGTCCGCGAGCGAATAGGGGAAATCGACGAGCGCGCCCTTCTGTGACACGACGAAGATTTCGGACAGCGCGAACGCGACGCGTTGACGCAGCTGGTCCTCGCCATGCAGTGCATTCCGGAACCAGGCGTCGACACGCTCCGGCTGCAGCTCGAACAGCAGAGCCGGTCGCGGCCGAGACAGCAGCCGCGGCAACTCCAGGGACGGGGATCTTTCCAGCTGGTCGTCGATCCAGGCTTCGACCCCGAGTCGCTCGACGCGTGCCGCCTCGGCCTCGGTCGCGCCGAAGGTGGCCTGATTCAGCAGCTGGAACGCCTCCGACCGGGATACCTTCGGCGGCTCGGGCGCTGCGGGTCCGCCGGGCCCGGCAGGGTCCGCGCTGCCGCCGCAAGCGGTACCCAGCAGCGCTGCTGCAACGATCAGGACGACTCTCACATGCACCGTCGGGACACCTTCCGATTCCTCGCGGTCGGCCCCGCGA
>JBAUVS010000225.1:0-4603 GCA_049583345.1 Woeseiaceae bacterium | reverse complement strand
CCTGGACGCCGTTGTCCAGCTGCTCCCGCCAGATGCGCGGCACCGTCAGGGTCGGATTGGGGCCGGCCGGGGGCTCGACGCTGCGATCGAAGTCGTCGACGGGTTCCCGCAGCGCGATATCCGTTGCCATGGTCTCGGGCAGATCGGGGAAATTGCGCTCGGGCCGGGTCCAGTTGTCTGCCCGCGCGATCAGGTCTTTCCTGCCCTTCGGCACGATGCTCATGATGACCGCGTGGCGGCCCTTGATGTACTTGCGGTAGACGCGCATGACGTCCGACTTGGTGACCTTCTGGTAACGCGCGATGTCCTCGGCGGTCATGTCAGGATTGCCCGTGAAGGTCTCGTACGTAGCCAGCCGATTCACCTTCCCGGCGACGCTCTCGAGGCCGTAGATCATCCCGGAGACGATCATCATCTTGACGCGGGCGAGGTCGTCGTCCTCCACGCCGCGCTGTTCGAACTCCGACAAGGTATCGCGCGCGATCTTCTCCATGTCCGCGAGCGTCTTCCCCGCAGCCGGGTTGGCAAACGTGTAGATCGTAAGCGTGCAGGCCAGCTCCTGGCAGTTGTGTCCGGCGCCCGCTTGCACGGCGAGTTGTTTCTTGACGATGTTCTTGTACAGCAGCGATGTCTCGCCTTGCCCCAGGATCGACGTCAGGACGTCCAGCGGCGCCTCGTCGGGATCGTAGATGTGCACCGTCGGCCAGGCCATGTACAACAGCGGCAGAGCGACGTTGTCCTCCATCGAGATATAACGGTCCGCGTCGAGCTTGACGGCCGGCTTGTCGGGCATCGCCACCTTCGGACCGCGCGGGATCGGCCCGAAAAACTTCTTGACCCAGGCGAGTGCCTGCGCTTCGTCGAAACGGCCGCCGATGGTCAGCGTCGCGTTGTTCGGGCCGTACCAGCGCAGGAAGAATTTTTTCAGGTCGTTGACGTTGACGCGATCGAGGTCGGCGGTATAGCCGATCGTCGGCCAGGAGTACGGGTGCCCCGGCGGATACAGAGCCTCGTTAACGCGCACCGACAGCATGCCGTAGGGTCGATTCTCGAGGTTCTGGGCGCGCTCGTTCTTGACCGTGTCGCGCTGGATCTCGAATTTCTTCTCGGTGACCGCCGGTAACAAAAATCCCATGCGATCCGCTTCCAGCCAGAGCATCTTCTCGAGCTGGTTGGACGGTACCGTCTCGAAGTAGTCGGTGTCGTCGGTGGTGGTCTGGCCGTTCATCGTGCCGCCCGCCTCCGTGACGATCCGGATGTGCTCCTCGTCGGCGACGTGCTCGGAGCCCTGGAACATCATGTGCTCGAAAAAGTGGGCGAAGCCGGACTTGCCGGGCTCCTCGCGTGCCGAACCCACGTGGTAGGTCACGTCGACGTGGACGATGGGGTCGGACGGATCCTGGGCCAGGATCAGTGTCAGGCCATTGTCGAGCAGATACTTGTGGTACGGGATGACGAGTTCGTCGTCGGCCCTGCGCTCGACCGACTGCACCAGGGTGATGCCCGATGGCGGCTCGATCTTGGCTTCGCGGGCCGGAGCCGCCTGGGCGGCGGCAAACGCAAATACCGCCAGGAGCGATAATCTCGATAACTTCATTCTGGGGTCCTTTGGCTTCCAGTCATCCGACCCCGAAAGTATGCCGTGGTTCAGGCCGTTTCGCGCAATGGCTCCGGCGCGCGCGGCCGTCCGGTGCCGCGATTGCGCAGTACGAAGACGTTGCCGGACAGGACCAGCAGCGTGCCGATGACGATCGTCGAATCGATGTGCAGGCCTTCGAACAGCGCCGACAGGATCAGCGCGACGACCGGGAACATCACCATCGCATAGCCGGCCTTGTGGGCGCCGATCCGGCCCAGCAGCGTAAGGTATGCGCCGAAGGCGACGATCGAGCCGAATACGGCGAGATACAGCAGCGAGATCACGTAGCCGGGCGTGGCTTCGAACACGAAGGGACGGCCGTCGACGAGTGCAAGGATCCCGGTCAGGACGGCGCCGTACAGCATGCCCCAGGCATTGGACTGCACGACGGGCAGCTTCTGCCGCTGCGCGCCCTGCGAGACCATGTTGCCGAACGAGGCAAGCACGGCACAGAGCACCGCCAGCACCGACCCGTAGAATACCGAATCGGACAGGCTGATCTCGCCGATCTGCGGTGCGAACAGGGTGACGATGCCGGCGATCCCCAGCACCGAACCGATCAATACGCGCGGGTCCGAACGGACGCCGAAGAACAGGCGGGCGTTGAGAATATTCATCCAGACGATCGTGGAGAACGCGATCGCGGTCAGCGCGGACGTGATGTGCAGCTGCGCCCGGTAGGCGAACACGTAGTTCAGGCTGAACAGGAACACGCCCATCAGCAGGAACCAGCCGTGCTGACGCAGCGGGAAGCGCAGCTTGAGGCCGCGCAGGCCGCACCATGCGAACAGCAATGCCGACGCGATCACGTAGCGATAGACGATCGAGACCTCGGGCTCGACGGTGCCGAGCTGGAACTCGATCGCGAACCAGGTCGAGCCCCAGATCAGCACCGTGATCACGTACAGCAGCAGATTGCTCACTTCTGCCCTCCGCAGTCCTCGTCGCGCATCACGGCGTAGAGTGTCGCACGATGCAGGTTACGGTAGCGATGCAAACGCAGGGCGGGCGACGCGAGCGAACGGAGCGCATCCCGCCAGCGGGGCTTGGGCAGATTGTGCAGGTCTGCGAACCGGGTATTTTCGATGCGAGTCTGCATGTTTGTCTCCGACGGGTTGAACGAAGGCTTGACTATACGCCCCAATTACAGCTATAACAGACACAGTTTTTTAGAAATGTAACCTATACAATTATGCTGGCAATCGACAAGGGCGCGGACGCCTACCTGTACCGCCAGGTCATCGACCTGATCAACCGGAACATCGACGACGGCACCCTGCGTCCCGGCGACCGCCTGCCCTCCCTGCGTCGGATGAGCCTCAGCGCCGGCGTGAGCGTGCCGACCGTGCGCCAGGCCTATGTCGAGCTCGAGCGGCAACGGCGTGTCGAGGCGCGCCCCCAATCCGGCTACTACGTTCGGCATGTCGGTGGTAACGAGATCGTTCACCCGGGCCGTTCGTCGGCCGGCGCACCCTCCGCGGTGGAGTGCCGGCCCCTGATGACCCGGGTCTACGACGGCATCGACCACCCGGGTCTGGTGCCGCTCGGCATTGCCAATCCCTGCATGGCGAAACCGGCCGTGAAGACGCTGAACCGCACGATGAAGCGGGTCATGGCGCGCGTCGAGGAACGCAGCCTGGGCTACGCGACGACACTCGGCGAACCGCAGCTCCGGCGCCAGATCGCCTTCCATTACCTCGACAGCGCGGGCGTGAAGCTGGAGCCGGAGAATATCTGCATCACCAACGGTGGCCAGGGCGCGCTGTTCCTGGCACTGCTCGCAGTCGCGTCACCCGGCGACGTCATCGCCGTGGAAACCCCGACCTATCACGGTCTGCTCGAGCTGATCGACAGCCTCGGCATGCTCGCGGTCGAGGTCGAGACCTGTCCCGAGGAAGGCGTGGTGCTTTCGGAGTTGGAGCGCGTGCTCGAGAAGCACCCGGTCAAGGCGTGTATGTTCTCGACGACGCTCAGCAACCCGCTCGGCGTCACGATGCCGGAGGAAGACCGGCGCCGGCTCGTCGCGTTGCTCGAGCAGCATGACACCGTGATGATCGAGGATGACGTCTACGGCGACCTGCGCTACGACGGCATTCGGCCGACTCCGGCGCAGTTCCTGAGCAACACCGCGAAGATCATCACCTGCGGCTCATTCTCCAAGACCGCGGCGCCGGGCTATCGCGTCGGCTGGATTGCCACCGACCGGTACATGGAGCAGGTGATCAGGCTCAAGATCGCGTTTTCCGGCTCGTCCGGCCTTCTGCAGCAACTCACACTCGCCGAGTTCCTCGCCTCGGGCGACTACTTGCGCCACGTCAAGGCGCTGCGGCCGGTGCTGCAGCAGAACGCGGAGCGCATGAGCGCGATGGTGGCGGAACACTTCCCGGCTGCCACGCGCACGTCGAAGCCGGTGGGCGGCTGCGTGCTGTGGCTCGAACTGCCGCGGCACGTGAACTCGGTGCGGCTGTTCGACGACGCGATCGGCGCCGGGATCAGCATCACGCCGGGCCCGATCTTCTCGCCTTCCAAGCGCTACTCCAACTTCGTACGGCTCAGCTTCGGCCACCCCTGGAGCGAGCGTACCGAAGGCGCGCTGCGGTGGCTCGGCCGCCGTGCGCACGAGCTGGCGGGCTGACTAATTGCACTTCGCAAGCCTGGCACGCGAGCGTGGACTCTCCGCGGCGTGGCGGAGTGTGTTTTCTGGCGGTTTGTCGCCCGAAATACGGGCGATACGGGATACCTAGTGCCGATACGCCGGCGGCGGCGGCTCGTTGACGAGTTTTTCCACTGCGCTCAATAATCCGCCACGTGGCGGATTTGGATTCCGTGCACCGAGTTCGTCGTCCAGCAGGTCGCGGGCATGATAGCCGCAGTCCGGCACCGCGATGCCGTCCGGACGATAGAACGCCCAGCGGTCCCGGAAGTCCTTGTCGATCCGAAAGCCCCGCTCGTGCACCAGCGCGT
>JBAUVS010000224.1:0-4121 GCA_049583345.1 Woeseiaceae bacterium | reverse complement strand
GGGTTCCAGCGTCACGTAGACGATCGCGCCACGCGCCGCCGCGCCGGCGGCGGCCAGTGCGTTCACTTCGGCGTGCGGTCTGCCCGCCGCCTCGTGCCAGCCTTCGCCGACGACCTCGCCGTCGTTCACGATCACGCAGCCGACGGCAGGATTGGGATGCGCCGTGTAGATCCCGCGCTCGGCAAGCCTCAGGGCACGCCCCATGTGGGCGCAATCGGTCGCCGAGAAACCGGACATCGGCGTCAGCGCCGTTTCTTGTCGAGCAGTTCGGGCAGCAGGGACATCTGCTCGCGGCTGGCCGCGGCTTCCGAGATCTGCTGCAGGCGCCGGATCTCTTCCTCGAACTCGGTCACGTCCTGGAAGCGGCGGTACACCGACGCGAAACGCACGTAGGCGATCTCGTCCAGCGCCCGCAGCTCTTCCATCACGAGCTGGCCGACGAGCCGCGACGGGACTTCGCGTTCGCCCATCGTACGGAGCTTGTGCAGGAGCCGGGCCACCGCTTCCTCGAAGTCTTCGCTCGAAACCGGACGCTTCTCGAGCGCCCGGATCATGCTGTAGCGCAGCTTCTGCTCGTCGAAGGGCTGGCGGCTGTTGTCGTTCTTGACGAGCCGCGGCATCACGAGCTCGGCCGTCTCGAAGGTGGTGAAGCGCTCGTTGCAGGACAGGCACTGACGACGGCGGCGGATCTGCATGCCCTCGCCAGCGAGGCGTGAATCGATCACCTTGGTTTCCTCGTGGCTGCAGAAAGGGCAGTGCATGGAACTAACGAATCATCTGTAGACGGGATACCGCGCGCAAAGCGCGAGGACCTGCCCGCGCACCCGCTCGATCGCCTCCTTGTTGTCGATGTCGTCCAGTATATCCGCAATCCAGTGGGTGAGCGTGCGCGTCTCGTCTTCCCTGAAGCCGCGGGTCGTGATCGCCGGCGTGCCGAGGCGCAGGCCGCTGGTCACGAACGGCGACTGCGGGTCGTTGGGCACCGCATTCTTGTTCGCGGTGATGTTGGCCCGCTCCAGCGCGGCCTCGGCCGCACTGCCGGTGGCGTCGTGGCCGATCAGGCTCACCAGCATCAGGTGGTTGTCGGTCCCGCCGGAAACGATCTCGTAGCCGCGGTCCTGCAGCACGCCCGCCATCACCTTCGCATTGGCGCAGACCTGGGCCTGGTAGTCCGCGAACGTCGGCTCCATGGCCTCCTTCAGCGCCACGGCCTTGGCGGCGATGACGTGCATCAGCGGCCCGCCCTGCGTACCCGGGAAAATCAGCGAATTGAAGCGTCTCGTCAGCGTGTCGTTCTTGCGCGCCAGGATCATGCCGCCGCGCGGACCGCGCAGGGTCTTGTGCGTCGTCGTCGTCACGACGTCCGCAATCGGGATCGGACTCGGATAGTGGCCGGTGGCGACGAGCCCGGCGACGTGCGCCATGTCGACCATCAGCCAGGCTTCGACCCGGTCCGCGATCTCGCGGAAGCGCTGCCAGTCGACGACGCGCGAGTAGGCCGAGAAGCCGGCGACGATCATCTTCGGCCGGTGCTCCTCGGCGAGCGCCTGCACGCGGTCGTAGTCGATGAGCCCCGTCTCGTCCACGAGTCCGTACTGCACGGCGCGATACAGCTTGCCGGAGAAGTTGACGCCGGCGCCGTGGGTCAGGTGACCGCCCGCGGCGAGTTTCATCCCGAGGATCGTGTCGCCCGGCTCGACGAGCGCCATGTATGCGGCGGCGTTCGCCTGCGAACCCGAATGGGGCTGCACGTTGGCGTAGTCCGCACCGAACAGCGTCCTGGCGCGCTCGATCGCCAGCCGCTCCACGTCGTCGACGAACTCGCAGCCGCCGTAATAGCGGCGTCCCGGGTAGCCTTCGGCATACTTGTTGGTCAGCACGCTGCCCTGGGCGGCCATGACGCGCTTGCTGGCGTAGTTCTCCGACGCGATCAGCTCGATGTGCTCTTCCTGGCGGCGCTCTTCGGAATCGATGGCGCGCTCGAGCTCGGGGTCGTACTCCTCAATCGTCGTCGATGTGTCGAACATCAGCGGGGCTCTCCGTGGGGCGGGCGGAAAAAAAAAGCGATGTTACAAGAAGCCGACCGAAAATACCTTGCAGGGCCGGCCGCGGATCATCCCGTCTCGATGAAAGACTGAACGACGCGCGTCCAGGCGCGCGCCAGGTTGCGGCGGTTGTAACCGCCGCCACCGGTCGCGACGATGCGGCCCTTAGCGTGGCGGTCGGCGAGCCGGCACAGGGCGGCCGCGGCTTCGGCATGGGCCTGTTCGCTGTAACACAGGTGCGTGATGGGGTCGCCCTCGAGGCTGTCGGCCCCGCACTGGAACAGGATGAACTCCGGCTTCGTGTCCTCGACGTAGGCCTCGACGAGCTGCCAGACTCGCCGGAAATCGTCGTCATCGGCCCCCGGCGCCATCGGGATATTCAGCTTGGTGCCGCGTGCCGGACCGGTACCGGTCTCCTCGGCCGCTCCGGTGCCGGGGTACAGGAAGCGCCCGTCCTCGTGCACGTCCGCGAACAGCAGGTCCGGGTCGTCCTCGAAGCCGTAGTACATGCCGTCGCCGTGGTGCGCGTCGATGTCCACGTAGGCGACGCGCCGGATGCCGTGCCGTTTGCGCAGGTATTCGGCCGCCACGCCGCAATCGTTGAACACGCAGAAGCCCGCGGCCGCGTCACGCGCGGCGTGGTGCAGGCCGGCGATCGGCACGAATGCCCGGGTGGAGGGGCCTTCCATGACGGCATCGACGGCGGCCATCGTCGTCCCGACGACGTCGGAAGCGGCATCGAAAATGCCCGGCATCGCCGGGGTGTCGCCCTCGTCGAGATAGCCCTTCCCTTCCGCCGACATTCTCGACACCTTGTCGATGTAATCCGCGGTGTGGAACAGGAGCAGGTCCTCGACGCTCGCGTGGCGCGGTTCGGCGTATTCGATCCAGCCATCCAGCCCCGTGCGCGCGAGCTCGTTCTGGAACACGTCGTGGCGGTCGTGCCCGAACGGATGCGGCTCACCGAAGCCGTAGCCGGCCAGCGCCTTGCCGCGATAGACGAGTACCTTGTCGCTCATCGACGCTTGTATATCACGGTTTGCACTTGCAGCGGCAAACCGGATAATGCGCGCTCCCCGGGACACCGCAGAAGCCGATGGCACAGTACATCTACACCATGAACCGGGTGGCAAAGGTCGTGCCCCCGAAGCGCTACATCATCCGCGATATTTCGCTGTCCTTCTTCCCGGGCGCGAAGATCGGCGTACTGGGCCTGAACGGTGCCGGGAAATCCACGGTACTGCGCATCATGGCCGGCATCGACAGGGAGTTCGACGGCGAGGCCCGCCCGCAGCCCGGGATCCGCGTGGGGTTCCTGCCGCAGGAGCCGGAGCTCGACCCCGCCCGGGACGTGCGCGGCAACGTCGAGGAAGGCCTCGCCGACAGCCTCGCGCTGGTCACGCGCTTCAACGAGATCAGCATGAAGTTCGCCGAGCCCATGAGCGAGGACGAGATGAACGCCCTGCTCGAGGAACAGGGCCAACTGCAGGATGCGATCGATGCGGCGGGGGCCTGGGAAGTCGAGCGCAAGCTCGAGATCGCGGCCGACGCGCTGCGCCTGCCGCCCTGGGATGCCGACGTCACCAAGCTGTCCGGCGGCGAACGGCGCCGCGTGGCGCTGTGCCGGCTCCTGCTCTCGCAGCCGGACATGCTGCTGCTCGACGAACCCACCAACCATCTCGATGCGGAATCCGTCGCCTGGCTGGAACGCTTCCTCGCCGAGTACCCGAGCACCGTCATCGCGGTGACGCACGACCGTTACTTCCTCGACAACGTGGCCGGCTGGATCCTGGAGCTGGACCGCGGCCACGGCATCCCCTGGCAGGGCAACTATTCGTCGTGGCTCGAACAGAAGGACAAGCGCCTGGCGAACGAGGAAGCCACCGAGAAGGCGCGCCGCAAGGCGATCGAGGCCGAACTCGAGTGGGTCCGCGCGAATCCGAAGGGACGCCAGGCGAAATCCAAGGCGCGCCTGCGGCAATTCGAGGAGATCTCCTCGAACGACTACCAGAAGCGCAACGAGACCAACGAGATCTACATTCCGCCCGGGCCCCGCCTCGGCGATGTCGTGCTCGA
>JBAUVS010000223.1:0-21818 GCA_049583345.1 Woeseiaceae bacterium | reverse complement strand
GCTCTTTGGTTCCAACTCCCTGGCCGGCGCTGTGCGGATCATCAACAAGAATCCTAACCTGAACGAGTTCGATTCCTCGGTGCTCGTGGATCTTGGCATGACAGGCTCCGACTCGTTCCGCCAGCGCTATAACGCAATGGTGAATTTGCCGTTGTCTGACGACAAGGTCGCTCTGCGTCTCGTCGGCTTTTATCGGAACGAAGAAGGTTACGTGGACAATATCGGCACGGGAGTAAAAAACTCGAACACACTCGTCGACTATGGCGGTCGTGCGATATTGCTATGGGAGCCGACAGACAAGCTGTACATCCGATCCATGTACATGACAGAGGACAGCAAACCCGAAGATTCTTCACTCATCGCGCCTCAACTCGGCGACATGAAACGACTCACGGATCGTCCGGATGAATTCCAGGGTTTTATGGATATCTTCAATATCACGCTGGGTTATGATTTTGAAGGTGCCGACCTGACCAGTTCAACGACCTGGTCGAACTATGATGGCCGGTTCTGGGTTGATCTTGCCGGGACATTCAGTCAGGCAATCGCATTTGCCCTGGATGCCGTCGGCCACGACGATAACTTTGTCCAAGAGCTACGACTGGTCTCCGACTCGGGCGGCAAGGTGGATTGGGTCGTCGGCGGCTATTACAACTACAAACGGCGGGACGTAGATTACTTCTATCGCTCCAATTTGGACTTTCTCGCACAGAGCGGCATAACCGGACTGCCCGACGCGCCATATTATTCAAAATATCAAGCCTACTTCGTTACCCACGAGTTGGCTGGATTCGGTGAGCTGAGCTTTCACTTCAGCGACGATTTCTGGATAACCGCCGGGCTGCGTTACACCGCTAGCGATGTGCAGGGCTTCACGGTTGGGGGCGGCTATACCAGTAACTACCTGACGCTGGCATTATTCGGCATCCCCGGGGATGTTACGATTACCCCGGTGGACGCCGCGACAGGAGACAAGGGCGAGGAGAGCGGCTTCTCCTACAAGTTGAGCGTTTCCTACAGCCCGAGGGACGATCTGACCACCTATGCGACGGTCTCCACCGGATTCCGCACACCGGTGGTGAACGCGCGTGCCGGTCAGGCGAGTACCCTTGACCCCAATGACATCATCATTCCCTACGGAGCGGATTCGGACGATCTGACCAACTACGAAATCGGGGCGAAGGGCAACTGGCTCGGCTCCAGGCTGACCGCCCATCTCGCGGCCTATTACATCGACTGGAGCAATATCCAGGTTCAGGCCAACCGCGTGTCGGACACCGTGCAGTTCGCAACCAACATCGGCGGGGCGACCAGCAAGGGGATTGAATTCGAGATTACAGCAAATCCCACCGACGCATTTTCCCTCGGCCTCAACGGCTCGTGGAATGATGCCAAGGTCACTGAGCTGACGCAGGAAGAGGCGGCGATCTCCGGCGCGGTGAAAGGCGCGAAAATGGCATTTCCAAAATTCCAGGGTTCAGTGTATCTGAAGTACGACTTCGACTTCGGTGCCAGCCGTGAAGGCTTCTTCGCCGTCAATGCGCAATATGTAGACGGCTATCCCAATCAGTTTCCGTACGCGCCAGGCAATCCCGGCGTGCCTGTCGTTACATTTGGTGAAACCGACAGCTATACCGTCGCGAATCTGTCCCTGGGCGCGAAGCTGAACCCCCGCCTGACGCTGACCGGCTACGTTGAAAACGTGTTCGACGATGACTCGATCAACTACATTCATCCTGAAGCTTTCATTGAGGCTCGCTACGGAATACCGAGACCGCGTACGATAGGCTTGCGTATGGCGTACAACCTCAATTAGTGTCATAAGATGCCATCGGGGCGATGCCCCGATGGCAAGCACAAGACGTTCGTAACGGCTATGCTGGCAGCGTTGCCATGGCAGCACCCTTTTCGACAGATCTAGTCTCGAATGTCACAGCTTATCGACAGACGCAACCTGGAATTTGTACTGTACGAAGTGCTCCGGGCGGACGAGCTGTGCCAACACCCGGAATTTTCCGCGCACGACCGGGAAACGTTCGATGCCGTGATCGATGCGGCCGAGCAGCTGGCAGGTGAGTACTTTCTGAATCACGCGGCGAAGTCGGACGAGCAAGAGCCGGCGTTCGAGAGTGGATCCGTAGCAATCATTCCCGAGATCGGCGAAGCGTTGGATGCATTCTACGCGGCCGGCTTCGGTTCAATGAGCTTCAAGGAATCACTTGGCGGCATGGGTCTGCCGTGGATTGTCGCGCAGGCCTGTCTTGCGATATTCATGTCCGCCAATGTATCGACGGCTGCCTATGCTTTGCTGACCGGCGCGGCCGCCAACCTGTTGGAGGCATTCGGCTCGGACGAGCAGAAAGCCTGGTTCCTTGAGGCGATGCTTACTGGCCGCTGTTTCGGGACCATGTGTCTTTCGGAACCGCAGGCCGGGTCGTCGCTGGCCGATATCAGGACCAGGGCGGTCGCCACGGCTGAAGGCCATTACCTGATCGACGGCACCAAGATGTGGATATCCGGCGGCGAGCACAAGCTGTCCGAAAACATCGTCCACCTGGTCTTGGCGAAAGTCCCGGGTGGACCGCCTGGCGTCAAAGGCATTTCGCTGTTTCTGGTTCCTAAATATCTTCCCGCCGGCGGTGCCCAAGCCGGTGAACTGAATGACGTGACCCTTGTCGGCATCAACCACAAGATGGGCTACCGCGGTACCGTCAATACGGTCCTGAATTTCGGCGAGAATGGCCATTGCGTGGGGTACCTGATCGGTAAGCCGAATATGGGTTTGCTCTACATGTTCCACATGATGAACGAGGCCAGAATCGGAGTTGGACTGGGCGCGACTGCGCTCGGCTATGCGGGATATCTGGCCTCACTCGAGTATGCCCGGGATCGATCTCAAGGGAGGCTTCCCGACAATAACGATCCCTCGAGTTCACCGGCCAAGATCATCGAGCATGCCGACGTCAAGAGGTTGTTGCTTGCGCAAAAAGTGTACGTCGAAGGTGCCCTTGCACTTGGTCTCTACTGCGCCAGGCTGATTGACAGGAAACGCACGGATCAAACTGGCGACACATCCCGGCTGGACCTGCTGCTCGACGTGCTCACCCCCATCGCCAAATCCTGGCCGTCCGAGTTCTGTCTGGAAGCGAACAAGCACGCCATTCAGGTACTCGGCGGATACGGATACTCGCGCGAGTATCCCGTGGAGCGTCTCTACAGGGACAACAGACTCAATATCATCCACGAAGGCACCCATGGTATCCAGGCGATCGATTTGCTGGGTCGGAAAGTTTCGCAAGCTGACGGCATGGGGCTGACATATCTCTTGGAGGAAATCTCACAGACAATGTCGAAAGCGCGTGAACATGATTCCCTCGCCTCAATGGCCGATGCACTTTCGTCGCGATGCAAGGTACTGAAAGCCACGACGGATACGTTGGTTGAAAAGCTCGCCGCAGGCGAACGCGCCCTTGCGCTGGCCAACGCAACATTGTACCTAGATGCACTCGGCCACATCGTAGTCGCCTGGATGTGGCTCGAACAGGCCCTCGTCGCCGCAGACCGAATCAGGCGCTGCGGCGTCCACGACCAGCCCTTCTACGAAGGCAAACTGTCAGCTTGCCGATACTACTATCGGTATGAGTTGCCTCGGGTCGATCCTGTATTGGGATTACTTGGAGAACTGGACGATACGTGCCTGACAATGCCCGCTAACGCTTTCTGACCGGTATTCGGGTCAACGCGAAGTCATCACCATGCCAATACTTGCCGATCTGACGGGTAAACGGGCGCTGGTGACCGGTGCATCGAGCCAGGGCCTGGGTCGGTTCTTTGCGCTGACGCTCGCAGATGCCGGGTGCGAAGTTGTGCTTGCCGCCCGACGTGTGGAGCCGATGCAGGAACTCGCGAAGCAGATTGAAGCACGCCAGGTGCGGGCGGATGTCATTCGTCTGGATGTAACAGATCGCGAAAGCGTCGACCAGGCCCTCGACGAGCAGGTGTTCGATATCGTGGTCAACAACGCCGGCACGTCGGTCGCCAAGCCGGTCCTCGACCAGTCGTTCGACGATTTTGACAGGATTATCAAGACCAATCTGTACGGTACCTGGCTTGTGAGCACTGCGGCCGCAAGGGCGATGAAGGCGGCCGGGCGCAGCGGTTCGATCATCAATATTGCTTCCATCACAGGATTGCGGCAAGCCGAGTACCTCACGCCCTACGCCGTGTCGAAATCCGGCGTCGTCCACCTGACCAAACAGCTGGCCCTGGAGCTGGCCCGATACAACATCCGGGTGAATGCGATTGCTCCGGGCTATTTCGAGAGCGACCTGACCCGTGAGTACCTGAGATCCGGCAAGGGCGAGAAGTTGTTGCAGCGTATTCCCATGCGCCGATTCGGCGATTACGAAAGCCTCCGTGGGCCGCTGCTGCTGTTGGCCTCGGACCGCTCCGCCTATGTTACCGGCGCCGTGATCCCGGTTGACGGTGGTCATCTGCTGTCCACGCTGTAAGTGTCGGGAGTAGCTCCGTAGAGTTTCGGCTTTTGCGGACACATTGCGAGATCGCGTATGACTTTTTCGATTCCGACCGCTGATATCCGGTTTGCATTCGAGCATATCGGCGGCGGCAAGCGACTCTTCGGACATGACGGTTTCCCCGATTTCGACATCGAAATCTTCGCAGCGGCGCTCGATGAAATCGGAAAATTTTGTACGGCCGAAATCGCTCCGCTCAATCGTCGTCTCGACACCGAAGGTGCTTCGCTTGTCGGCGAAGAAGTGCACACTGCCGCGGGCTTCAAGGAAGCGTACGCCAACTACATTGCTGGCGGATGGAATTCCCTGGCGTTCCCGCAGGATATTGGTGGCCAGGGACTTCCGTCAACGCTTGCCGTCATTCTCGGCGAAAACCTGAGCGCAAGCGCATTGGCGTTTTCCGCGGTGACCACATTGACGACCGGTGCCGCCAAGGCGATTCGGGCCGTGGGCGATGCAGAACAGCACCGGCTCATCCTGCCCAGGCTGGTTTCCGGCGAATGGACGGCGGCGATGGATCTGACGGAGCCACAGGCCGGCTCCGACCTGAGCGGGATCCGGACCCGGGCGGAGCGGCAGGACGACGGGACCTACCGGCTTTGCGGCCAGAAGGTCTTCATCACCTACGGCGACCATGATCTTACGGAAAACATCGTGCACCTGGTTCTGGCGCGGCTGCCGGATGCACCGGACGGAACCGCCGGCATATCGATGTTCCTGGTGCCCAAATTCCGGGTTCGGTCCGACGGATCCTGCGGCGATCGAAACGACGTGCGTTGCATCGGCCTGGAGGAGAAACTGGGCATCCACGGCAGTCCGACGGCGACGATGAGCTTCGGAGATCGTGGCGACTGTGTCGGTGCGCTGCTCGGTGAGGAAAACCGCGGCCTGCGCAATATGTTCATCATGATGAATTCTGCACGACTCGACGTCGGTGTGCAGGGTGTCGGCATTGCCGAAATATCCTTTCAGGTGGCATTGGCCTACGCGCTGGAAAGGCGGCAGGGGCATTCTGCGAAAAGCGGCAGGCGCCGGCAGGCGCCGATCTTCGAACATCCGGACGTCCGGCGCATGCTGTATTCGATGAAGTCACTGACCGAAGCCGCTCGCGCAATATGCTATGTCAATGCCATCTGCGACGATCTCGCCCTCTCTAGCGTCCACGACGAGGAGAGAGGGGAAGCCGCGGCGCTGGCCGAGTTGCTGACACCGATATCGAAGGCCTGGTCGACCGACCGCGCCGTAGAAGTGGCTTCACTCGGTATTCAGGTACACGGAGGCGCCGGCTACATCGAGGAAACCGGAGTAGCCCAGTTTCTGCGTGACGCGAGAATCCTGCCGATCTACGAGGGTACCAACGGGATTCAGGCTATCGACCTCGTGACACGAAAATTGCGCGCCAACGATGGCAAAACCGCTCTTGGCCTTATTCAGGAGATCCAGCGATTCAGTGTCGCCGTGGAATCGGAAGGCCAGGGGCCGCTGCGGCACGTGGCCCGGCGGCTGGGCGAGGCGGCGGACGGGCTGGAAAAGTCCTCACGGTTCCTGCTCGATACGAACTCGAGCAATCCCGAGACCGTATTGGCTCGTGCGACGCCCTACCTCAGACAATTCGGCAATGTGGTGGGAGGCTATTTTCTTGCCCGCGGAGTCACTTCCGCCCTTTGCGAGTGCGGGAATCCGGGAGACCGGTCCGCGTATCTCGATGCAAAGATCACGCTCGCGCAGTTCTTCGCCGAGACCTATCTGACCGAAGCCGGCGCATTGACCCGGGTGGTCACTTCGCGCTCGGATCTCGTCCGAGACGTCGAACCTCAGGCGCTGTTCGGGTACTGATGTGCCGTTCAATCCCAAGCTGCTCCCCGGCGCGCCTTCAGCGCAGGATGAGCGTGATCCACTCTGCAACGAGCGCGGGCTTGTCCTCACCCTCTATCTCTACGATCACGTCCTGGCATACCCGGACCTGGTCGGGCTTGGGTCGGTGCACCGATTTCAACGTCGACCGGCCACGAATTCGCGTACCGACGCGCACCGGACAGAGAAATCGGACCTTGTCGAAACCATAGTTAATGGACATCTTCGTTTCCGTCACGCGGATACCCATTCCCGATTCCCAGAAGTGAGTGAGCATTGAAAGCGCCAAAAATCCGTGTGCTATCGTGCCACCGTAGACCGTTTCTGCGGCCCTTGCCGGATCCACATGGATGTACTGATCGTCCCTGGTCACTTTGGCAAACTCATCGACCAGGTCCTGAGTCACAGCGAGCCAGGGTGAAACTCCGAGTTCCCGGCCCACATGTTCATCCAGTCTGGCGAGGTCGATTTCCATCATGTTCTCCTGCACCCTCCGGACAACGCTCGATTGCCTGGCAGCACGCCGCGGCACCGCCCGAGCCCGCACGGCGAGGGCCGTGGACGCCGGTTGCCAGGGACGTCAAAACAACGCCCCATTCGCAATTTCTTGGTATCATTATATTGATTCATACGAGAGTTAATATCTAGTGGCAATAATGGCAATCCAGGTCTGGTAATGGCGCGATTCATGCTCGTGCGCACCGCCATCGCCGGCACGGGCATGCAGACCGCCTGCCTCGGAACAGGGGGATACAACACCATGAAACGCACCGATCGCACGTCAGTTCCCGGTTTCCTCGCCGGCTGTTTCTTGCTGGCAACGGGTCTCGCCGCTTGCCAGGTACGCTCCGACGAACCCGCTTCGTCGAGTTCGGCTGAGGGCGCAGTCGTCGACGCTCCGGCCGGCCAGGTCCGCGGAAGCAGCGAGGGGTCGCTGCGCGTATTCAGGGGCATCCCGTACGCCCAGCCGCCGGTGGGTCAGGCGCGCTGGAAACCGCCGGAGGCGTTGCCGCGCTGGACCGGAGTCAGGAGTGCTCTGGAGTTTGGACCGGCCTGTCCGCAGCCCGGCCCATTGTATTCAAACATCTACAGCAGTGACATTTCGCCGTTCAGCGAAGATTGTCTTTCGCTCAACATCTGGGCGCCTGCGGACGCGAGCGATGCCCCCGTCATGGTGTGGATACACGGCGGCGCACTGGTGAGGGGATCGAGTAAGGAGGTCGCCTACGATGGCGCAAACCTGGCGAGCCGAGGCATCGTGGTGGTGTCCATCAACTACCGTCTTGGCGTTCTCGGCTACCTTGCACATCCCGAACTCAGCGCGGAGTCTCCGCAGGGAGTGTCCGGCAACTACGGCCTGCTGGACCAGATCGAAGCCTTGCGGTGGGTCAGGAAGAATATCGCCGCCTTCGGAGGCAATCCCGCGGAAGTGACTGTCGCCGGCGAGTCGGCCGGAGCCCTGAGCGTGATGTATCTGATGGCCGCCCCGGCTGCTCACGGACTGTTTCAGCGGGCGATCGTCGAGAGTGGTTATATGGTATCGATGCCGGAAATCAGGGAAGCCCGACATGGCACTCCCTCGGCAGAGGCCATCGGTGCAGGCCTGGCCGAAGAGTTGGGTATGCCGCACATTGCGGACCTGAGAGCGCTGGACGCGAATACGCTGGTCGAGAAAGTGGCGAAGCTGAAATACTTCACCATCGGAACCGTGGACGGGAAGGTCCTGCCGCACCAGCTCGTGGACACGTTCGACCTCGGAGAGCAGGCACCGGTACAGATCCTGGCAGGTTTCAACAGCGGAGAAATCCGGTCTTTGCGAGCTCTCGCGCCACCGGTTCCCGAATCCGCGGAGGCGTATGAGAAGACCATACGCGAGCGTTACCTGGACATGGCCGATGAATTCCTGCGCCTCTACCCTGCTTCAGACATGCAGGAAAGTATTTGGGCGACGACGCGAGATGCACTGTACGGCTGGACCGCGGAACGACTGGTCATAAAACAGACCGGGATCGGCCATCCGTCGTACCTGTACTTTTTCGATCACGGCTATCCTGCGGCCGACGAGGCCGGCCTGCACGGCTTTCACGCCAGCGAGCTGCCGTACATTTTCGGCACGATGTACGTCATGCCGGAAAACTGGCCCCGCATTCCGCAAACGGACGCCGAGCAAAGCTTCTCCAGAGCGATGGGCGACTACTGGAGCAGTTTCGTGGCAACCGGCAAACCGCGAGCCATGCAGGAACCTGACTGGTCCGCCTATGACTCGTCGAAGGCCTACATGTACTTCGGCGCCACGCCACAACTGAAAGAGGATCTGTTTCCCGGGATGTACGAATTGCACGAGGAAGCGGTTTGCCGACGCAATGCGAGCGATAAGTGGCCGTGGCACTGGAATACCGGTTTGGTTTCACCGGTATTGACCGCCATGCCGGACGCAGGTTGCTAGCTGACCATTACCGGACCCGGCCACCGGAATAAATTCATTCCGCGGCCTGGTCCGGCGCACAGTCCTTGAGGGATACGAAACCCGCCGCCATAAAATGGGCGATTCGTTTCTTGACGGCCGGGAAGTCATCGGAGCGGCAAAGGCCGCCGGAGAGCTGGTTGATCCGATTGGTCCGGGCCAGCGTATTCATCAGTGCGCCCGTGACAAAATGGTAGCCCCAGAATATGTCTTCGTCGGAATAGTCAGGCAAGGCACGCTTCAGAATGCTGATCAATTTCAATACGACCGGATCGAAATGGACGTCCATCATGGCAGCCCCTTCCGGTGTATTGCTGACGCGGGCGCAGAAGGCCGCATAATTCATCCACGGTTCGCCGCCCTCGTAGTAGAGGTCCAGGTCCGTATCCAGAAATGCGTGGAGTGCGCCCTCGACCGTGGGGTTGTCGCCGGCTTCGGCCTCGTATTTTTCCATCGCTTTCATCCGGCGGCCGCTCGTCACACCTGCTCGTCTTGCATACACCTCTTCGAACAGATTCTGCTTGTCTTGAAAATAGTAGTGAACAAGCGTGGTGTGGATACCCACGCGGTTTGCAACGTCCCGGAGGGTTACGCCGTAAAGCCCGCTCTTGGCAAACAAATACTCGGCTGCATCGAGAATCTGCTCCATGCTCTCGGCACGTTGTTCGGCCTTCTTCTTGCGACGCGGTTTTTTCTTGGTAGCCTTGGACACAAAGCCGTTAAATAGTTGTTCTTGGGAAGCAGTCGAGTCTAATTAGGAATATTCCGATAAGTCAACCGCCGAACTCATTGGGCGGCAATCTTTGCATCTGCATACGTCACACGCAATTGAACTTTGTCGATTTTCCCCGTCGCCGCCAGTGGCATGGAACGGACCTGCTCGACGTGATCCGGGATCCACCAGTCGGCGACCTTGCCGCGCAATGATTCGATCAGTGTATTTGGTTCGACGTGATTACCCGGGCGCAACTCCACGACGAGAATCGGACGCTCACCCCATTTCTTGTCGGCCCGGCCGATGACTGCCACCTGGCTGATCGCCGGGTGGCGACCGATGATGTCTTCTATCTCTGCCGGATTGATCCATTCTCCTCCGGACTTGATCAGGTCCTTCGAGCGCCCGCAAATCGTGAGATTGCCCTCGTCGTCGATACTGGCAAGATCGCCGGTGTCGAAGAAACCTTCTTCGTCGAGGATCTCGGATTCGGACTTGTAGTAGCGATCGACGACGGCAAATCCTTTTACCTTCAGGTGTCCAACCTCACCACGTTGTCGGTCCAACTTGCGACCATCGGCATCGGTGAGCTTGATGTCGAGCCCCATCGGCGGGCGGCCGGACGCTGTCGACGGAGTGGCCGGGACGTTCGGCGCCGATATGGTGCCCAGCGGCGAAAGTTCAGTCATTCCCCAACTGGTCTGGACCCGGACACCCAATCGCTCCTGGATGGACTGGATGAGCGCGTCCGGGCAACTCGATCCGCCGATCAGGATGCGTTGCAGATCAGGCAAGTCACCGCCCTCGGCGTCGAGGTGTTCGAGGACACCCAGCCAGATGGTCGGGACACCGGCCGCCACGGTGACATGTTCTTCCCGTATCAGCCGGGCGAGGCTGGCGCCATCGGCGCGACGTCCCGGCAAGACGATCCTGGTACCGACGGCGGGCGCCGCAAAAGGCAGGCCCCAGCCATTGGCATGGAACATGGGCACGGCGACCAGTTGCACGTCGTCGCCGGTCAGCGCAAACGAGTCTGCCTGAAGCGAACGCAGTGTGTGCAGGAAATTGGATCGATGGGTGTAAATGACACCCTTCGGCTTGCCCGTGGTGCCGGAGGTATAGCAAAGTCCGGCCGGCGTTGTCTCGTCGAATTCCCCCCACGCCGCCGGCTTCCCCAATTGGTCAAGCAAGGCATCGTGGAGCCAGATATCCGCCTGGATTTGTTCGACGGACCCCTGTTCGGTCGGGGGATCGTCCATGAGAATCACGTGTTCGACTGTCGGGCAATGCGGAGCTATCTTCGCCACCAGCGGAATCAGGCTCGAGGCCACTGCGAGGGCGCGGTTTTCCGCTTCGTTGATTATCGCCGCCAGATGAGTGACCGTGAGGCGGGGATTGAGCGTATGGCATACGTATCCGGCCCCCATGATGGCGAAATACATTTCAAGGTGGTGGAGCGTGTTCCAGCCCAGGGTTCCGATACGGTCCCCGTGCCGCAGCCCCAACGCAGCCAATGCGCCCGACAGGAGATTGCTGCGCGTCCGTAACTCGGAATAGGTGGCACGATTGACTACTTTTCCGGCGTCGGCTTCGAGTATCTCGCGGTCTCCGTGCCACTTGGCAGCGTGGTCGAGAATCTTGTCTACGGTCAGTGCGTAATGTTGCATGGCGCCAAGGAATGTGATGACTGGGTTCAGGACTGACTGCCGGCGTCCCTCCCCCGGCAGCCTGTAGGATTCAACACTCACAAAGCCCAGGTGCGATAGGGGGCCTTGGACCGGGCCCCTTCTCCGCCCTGAAACACCTTCACATAGTACACAATATTCGCTCACATGTGAATGAATATTATGCCGGATTATGCTAGGCTCGATGCCTGAGGAGGCCCCTGTTCCAGGTCGCCTCAAACCGGTCGATTTCGCGGAAGGAAATGGCAGAAAGGAGCGCGTCGTGATTGATCTGACGGATCGGGTGGCCATTGTGACGGGAGCCGGCGGTGGCCTGGGCAGAGCGCATGCCACCCTGCTGGCTCAGCGTGGTGCTCGCATCGTCGTCAACGACCTGGGCCCCAATGCAAAAACGGTCATGCAGGAACTGGTGGACGCGGGTGCAAAGGCGCGTGCGTTCCAGGGTTCGGTGACGGATCCGGCCGACGTTCAGCGCATGGTCGACGAGACGCTAGACGCATGGGGCCGGATCGACATCCTCGTCAACAACGCGGGCATCCTGCGCGACAAGACGTTCGCCAAGATGGATCTGGACGATTTTCGCCTGGTCGTCGACGTGCATCTGATGGGCGCGGTCCATTGCACCAAAGCTGTCTGGCCGGCGATGCGCGAACAAAATTACGGCCGTGTGATCATGACAACTTCGTCTTCCGGCCTGTACGGGAACTTCGGACAGTCGAACTACGGCGCAGCGAAGATGGCGCTGGTGGGATTAATGCAGACCCTCGCACTGGAGGGAATAAAGTACAACATCCGTGTGAACTGCCTCGCGCCGACGGCGGCAACGCAGATGATGGAAGGCATAGTCCCCGCAGAGCAGCTGCAACTCCTGCGGCCTGAGCTCGTCAGTCCTGCAGTGCTGGCTCTCGCCTCCGAAGGGGCGCCGACACGCGCCATCGTCTGCGCCGGGGCCGGTGGGTTCGAACTGGCACACGTTACGCTGACAAAGGGCATCTACCTCGAGGAGGGTCCGCAAACGGCCGAAACGCTGCTGACGAAGTGGGACAGGCTCGCCAATCGACAGGATGAATACGTACCCGAGTTCGGGCTGTTCCAGAGTCGTTGTGAATTGCAAAAGGCGGGTTACGTCTTTCCCGAGGATGGACAGGGTTAAACCAGCGGTCAGGAAGAACCAATATGAAAACAGAACGAGAAGTCGTCATCGTCAGCGGAGTACGAACGGCAGTGGGTACCTACGGCGGAGGTCTCAGTGAGGTCCCCGCCGTCGAACTTGCCGGCAAGTGCGTCGCGGCGGCGATCGATCGCGCGGGCATTCCGGCAGACCGCATTCAGCATTCGTTTTTCGGCAACGTCGTTCACAGCGAGGCACGCGACGCCTATATGGCTCGCTGTGCGGCAATCCTTGGCGGCGTACCGGATTCCGCGCCCGCGCTGACGGTCAATAGACTGTGCGGCTCGGGCCTGCAGGCCGTGGTCTCGGCCAGTCACAGCATTCTCCTCGACGACGTGGACTGCGCCGTCGCCGGCGGCGCCGAGAGCATGAGTCGTGCGCCGTACACCTTGCCGGGCATGCGCTGGGGTCAGCGTCTGGGCGATGGCGTGGCGATCGACACCGTGACCGCCGCGCTGCAGGATCCGTTCGGCAACGGGCACATGGGCTGCACGGCCGAAAACCTGGCCGAGAAATACGGCATCACCCGGGAAGAACAGGACGCGCTGGCCGTGGAAAGCCATCGCCGTGCGACTCGGGCCTGGGAGGAAGGCCGCTTCGACGGCCAGATCCTCCCGATCGAGGTGAAGACCCGACGCGAGACGAAAGTATTCGATCGAGACGAACATTTCCGCCCGGACGCCAGCCTCGAAGGCATGGCCAGGTTGCGACCGGCATTCAAGAAAGACGGGACCGTAACGGCCGGCAACGCCTCCGGGCTCAACGACGCGGCGGCCGCTCTGGTACTGATGGAGCGCAGCACGGCCGAAAAAACAGGGGTTCGTCCTCTCGCCCGCTTCATCGGACATGCCTATGCCGGCGTGGACCCCGCATACATGGGCATCGGCCCGGTCCCGGCCGTTCGTTCGCTGCTGGAAAAGACCGGACTGACCATTGCCGAAATGGACGTGATCGAACTCAACGAGGCGTTTGCCGCCCAGGCACTGGCGGTGATTCGGGAGCTTGACCTGCCACTCGACAAGACCAATCCCAACGGGAGCGGAATTTCGCTCGGACATCCCGTCGGCGCGACGGGTGCGATAATTTGCGTCAAGGCGATGTATGAATTGCATAGAATCGGTGGGCGTTATGCGCTGATTACGATGTGCATTGGTGGCGGCCAGGGAAATGCAGCCATCATCGAACGAATCTGAATGCGCGGGAAACACGATCAGTCGAATACTGGTCTCCCGAGATGTCTGATTCGTAAAAGCAAACTGCATAGGTATTAAAACAATGAATAATCGCCGCAGACCCGGGGAGGTCAAGCCGCACATTTCCGAGCAAGACGACTCGCATACGCCTTACGAAAATGCCCGGTATCGCTATTACGTTCTGGCTGTACTGACACTCGTTTACGCGTTCAATTTCATCGATCGCCAGTTACTGGTGATCCTGCAGGAACCGGTTAAAGCCGATCTTGGTCTGTCCGACACTCAGCTCGGATTGCTGACCGGATTCGCCTTTGCGGTGTTTTACGTCGTTTGCGGTATCCCGATTGCCCGCTGGGCCGACAAGTCGGTGCGGCGGAGCATCATCGCGTTGTCGTTGACTGTGTGGAGCGCCATGACGGCTCTCAGCGGCATTACCCAGAGCTTTTCGCAGCTACTGCTGGCACGAATGGGCGTCGGCGTCGGCGAGGCGGGAGGCAGTCCGCCGGCACATTCGATGATCTCCGACATCTTCAAACCGGTATCTCGCGCGACTGCCCTGTCGTTCTACTCCGTCGGCATATACATCGGCATCCTTATCGGATTCTTGCTCGGCGGCTGGATTGCCGAATATTTCGGCTGGCGGCTTGCGTTTTTTGTCGTCGGACTGCCCGGCATCGCGTTGGCCCTGGTGGTTCGCTTTACGGTGCACGAACCCATCCGCGGCTGGTCGGAAGGCGCGTCCGGGAAAGTCGCACCGGCAGTGCCGCTGGGCCGTGTCCTGCACTTGCTCTGGTCGCGTCGTTCATTCCGGTTTCTGATCATGGCAGCCAGCCTGGATGCATTCCTCATCTATGGCATCGGTAACTGGCTGCCTTCCTATTTCCTGCGGACCTACGACATCAGTATCGGCGAGTTGGGCACGTGGCTGGCCATATCCTCCGGGGTGGGTGGAGGCGCCGGTTCGTTCTTTGGCGGCTGGGCGGCCGACCGGCTGGGGGCTTCGGACAGGCGCTGGTATTTGTGGCTGCCGGCGATATTGATCATGCTGGTCGTGCCGGTCCTTTTCGTCCTGATCAGCATCAAAACGATCTACCTCGGCCTGCTGCTCACCGTGCCCTTCTATTTTCTCAGCGCCGCTTACCTGGGACCCACACTCGCAATTTCACACACGCTCGTCCACCCGCGGATGCGCGCATTGACGTCGGCGATATTGTTCTTCCTGATCAATTTGATCGGCATGGGGCTCGGGCCGCTCAGTATCGGGTATCTGAGTGACGTTCTGACCAAGGCAGGCGGAGCGGCACCTCTGGCGCATTCCATGCTGAGCATTGGCGTTAGTGCCGCATTGGTGACCAGCGTGACCTTCTTCCTCGCGGCCAGGAACGTTCGCGAAGACATCGCAGCTCTGGGCCAGCAGACGGCAGCGACCGAGTGAGTAAGTCGATCATGTCACTGCCCCGCCTGCCGCTCTGTGTCGCGATGGTACTCACGGCCGCGGGCCCGACCGTCGCGAGTCCCGCTTCCGTCGAACCGGTCGTAGTGAGCGTCGCGGATACGCCCACCCAGGCGGTTACCAAAGACGGTCAATTCATATCATGGAAGGAACATCTGATCGATGATGAAAGGACCAATGGCGGCATTCCCATCCGGGGCGGAGACGGCCTGGTGATGGGCGACGTCGACAGGGACGGTACGATGGATATCGTTTCGGTTCACGAAGATTCGCATCACCTCAGAATCGCCTTCGGGACTCCGGACCCGGACCGGTGGGAACTGGTCACAGTCGGACAGGGCGGCGAGGTTGCGGCGATCGAAGACGTAGCTGTGGGCGACATCAACGGGGACGGCTGGCCCGATCTGGTCGCGGCATGTGAAGAGGCTCATCTCGCCTATTTTCAGAACCCGGGCCGGGACGTCCGAACCGCGCATTGGCCGCGCCTGATACCGAAGGTCACACAGGGACGCGGGTCCTGGCTTCGCGTATTCATCGTCGATCTGAACCAGGACGGCCGGATGGATATCGTCGGCGCCAACAAGGGCGCCGCGGACATTATCGATCCATCGGATGATTACTCGGCGGTCAATCGGCCGACGTCCTTGTTTGTCATCAAGGGCGATCCGCTCGACCAGTCCGCCTGGCAGGAGCAGGTCCTGTTCAGGAAAGGAGTACCCAACAACGCACTGCCTGTCGATATCGACAACGACGGGCACTGGGACGTGCTTGCCGCCGAGCGCTTGAAAATGCGTATGACGATCCTTCAGGTCGTCGATCCCGCGGGCGCGGACGGCGTTTCGATACGCGAATTGCCGATAAAAATCGTGCCGGGCTTCGAGACCGGGGGGAACCTGCGCGCAATGTCGGGCGCCTTCCAGGCCGAGTTTGCCGATCTGGATCACGATGGCCGCAAAGACCTGATCGTCAGCGTCGTCGAAGACACGGGAACCGGCAAGCCCGGTTACGACACATCCGGACTGGGCTGGCTCCGGCAGCCCGCGAATCTCGAGGATCCCTGGGTGTATTTCCGCATCGGCAACATCTTGCCGGACGTCGTGATCGGTATTGCGATGGCCGACATCGACGGTGACGGAGACCTCGACGCGATCACAGGAGGTTATTCCGGCCTGAACATCCTCGCCGGCGGATATTCCGGCGCGTCACGGGACGAGGACGACCCGCGCGTCACCGCGGCCTCCACCGTGGGAAGAATTGCCTGGTTCGAGAATCCGGGCGATCCTCGATCGGACTGGCGCCGCCACGACGTGTCACGCCGCGTACGTGGCATGTATGACGGCTTCATTCCTCGTGACATGGACGGCGACGGGGACGTGGATTTTGTTGCTACCCGGGGCAACAGCGGGGAGTTCGACGGTGTCTTCTGGCTCGAACAGGTGCGTTCGGACACTCCGCGAGCCGCGTTTACGCCGGCAAGGGCGCACGAAAGCCGAGCCCTCCCGCTGCCGCCGGAAAACTGGCGGGAGCTCTATGGCAAGGAGGTTTCCTTCATCGCCCCGAACAAGGTCAAGCACGATACCACCCGAAAGGAATGAGCAAATCGCGCTGACGGCGACAGGCGCTGCGTCATCGCCGGTGCTGCTGCGGGCGTACGCGATTGCAGGGCCCGCTTCGGACTATTGCGGTTCCTGACCCGAAACCGTGTCTGCGGAATCGGGGATGACGGGGGCTGCCACGCCCACGTTGATAAACCAGGGCTGGTTGGCGGCACGCCGGCGTGCGACGACTTCTTCCTGTAGCTCGAACATGCCCGGTACCGGATTCTTGCCCGGGATGGCCTCGTCCCCGAAACGCATGAAGGCTTCACCGTCGGAGTAAGCCTGCCAATGCGGTAGCCCGGCATGTGAGGGAACGCCGGTTTTTGCAAAACCCGTCCAGTAGTCGATCATCGCATCGGACAACGATTGGTCGACAGTGTCGTCCGGGCGGGGCCAGTTGGGTGGCAACCAGGTCTGTTTGCCGACGTGACCGAATACGAAAGGCAGTTCGCTGGCATGAAATCCGCACAAATCCTGGCTGGCCGCCGCCGGATAGCAGCGGTCGAATATATATAAGAATGCGGGTTGCCCCGCTTCCGACTGGCGGCGCACCATGCGTTCCGCCGCCCACCCGTAAATTGCGTCGCGCAGCGTCGCCAGCATGCTGCCGGCAATATCCGTGGACGGATAGACCTTGAGGAAAGCCGGCGCCAGGTCGCGGTACCGTTGCCTTATCTCCGCCTCGTACGAGACGGCGCTCGCGGGCGCGGGCGGCAGGAACACCCGCTGGGACCGTATTTCGCCGCCGTTGAATCCGGCCAGCAATGGCACGTGAGCCTGCTCACCTGCATCGAAGATGTCCACGAGCTGGCCCGGCAGCACCGTCCCGTCGACGGTCCCCTGCGGCCAGAAACGGGCCTCGATCGACGCCTTCGTCAGGTCATTTGCGTCCATCGCCCGGAGGGCGGCCAGATCCGCGGCACCCACGTGAGCAGCAAAGGCTAGTCCGGTTTGTTCCGCGGACGGCAGCCCGTAGATCGATCGATCCAGCATCGGAAACGGACGAATATTCGGGCTTTCGGCGATCGCCTTGTGGAACAGTCCGCGTGCCCCGGGACTGGCCAGCAGGTAGGCGACGCTGAGCGCACCGGCGGATTCACCCATGATCGTAACGTTGTCGGGGTCGCCCCCGAACGCCGCAATGTTCTGCTGCACCCACCGCAGCGCCTGAATCTGGTCAAGCAAACCGTAATTGCCGGACACCCGATCGGGCGACTCGGCGCTCAGGGCCGGATGAGCAAGCCAGCCCAGCACGCCGAGACGGTAATTGATCGATACGAAAACGACTCCCCTGTGAGCGTAGGTTGCGCCGTCGTAAAGCGGACTGGCACTCTGGCCCCGCTGCAACGCACCTCCGAAAATCCAGACAATAACAGGGGCATTGGCTGCGTCTTGTGGCGCCCATATGTTGAGCGTCAGGCAATCCTCGCTCATCGATGCCGGATTGTCGGCATAGATACTGGCAGTTCCCGAAAGCGGTTGAACGCAACTTGGGCCGAAATCCGTAGCATCACGCAGGCCTTGCCATGTGTCGGGCGGTGCGGGCGCCTTCCACCGGCGGGCTCCTACCGGCGGCTGCGCGTACGGAATGCCCCTGAACAGCTTGAGGCCATCCACGAGAGTGCCGGCAACGGTTCCCTGCGCGATAACTGCCGTCGGAGGGCGATTGTTCCGCGCTTCAGCATGGACCAGTGACGTCATTGCGACACACAAGACCACGGCCGATTGAAACATTTTGCATCGGCTTGTTTTCAAACGGCGCCTGTCCATCTCGCGTATGTGCCCGCAGCGTCCATCGACCGGATTGTCAATATAAACTCTCGCGTGAGTCAATATCAATGACGCAAACCGGGATTGAAAGTTCGGTTTCTGTGCCTCTTGCACATGCTACGACACCGCCACGTACTGAATGCCGCCGGGCGCGGTTACCGGCCCAGGGACCTGGAGCAGGCCGTTACTGGATCTCGCCGTCCCATTGGGCGAACTCTGCATCGTTTCCCTGCGCCGGGCGCCAGCTCAGCGTGCCGTCGATATGCCGACCGCCGACGATCACATCGTCCAGGTTCAGCCTCTCGACGTTCTCGACGTCGAATGTCCGAGCCGCTGCGCCGACGGAAACGCTGCGCATGGTCACGTCGCACAAAGGCGCGGCGTACGGTGCATCGACAACCATGAACCGGCCCACCCGGTCGGCCCGCACATCCTCGAAGAAAATATCTCGATAGGTGCTCGGAAATCGGCCGTCCGTTTCGTCGCCGCGCACGAGCTGGAACAAGAACAGCGTGTCGAACGTCCCGACGGCCAGGTTTCGCACCCGGATATGCTCCACGACACCGCCCCGGTCGAGACTGCCCTTGAAACGCACCGCCGCTTTGCCTCGCTGCAGGTCGTTGTCGTCGAAGAAGACGAAGCGGACGCCGCCCGACATCTCGCTGCCGATTGCAATACCGTCGCCGCCGCGCGTGTCGTTGTGTCGTACGACGACATACTCGCTCGGAATCGCGATGTCGCGGCCGTCGCGGTCGCGACCCGATTTCACGGCCACGCTGTCGTCGCCGGCTCGGAAGTGATTGTTCTCGATCAACACGTAACTCGACGAATCCACGTCGACACCGTCGTTGTTGGCCCGGTGGCTGGCGACATTGACCCGCCGGACGGTAGCGCTCTGCGTAAAAACCAGGTGGTTGACCCAGAACGGCGAATTGCTGATCGTGTAGTCCTCCAGCAGCACCCGGCGCGCGCCCAGGAACTCTATGGCACTCGGCTGCAGGTAGGTGCCCTCCCCGAACACGCGATTCCCGACCGGCACAGCCTCCTCGCCCATCTGCCGCAGCCGCAGGATATCTCCCAGCCGCGGCAACGCGTCGTGGCTATTGCCGCTCCAGGCAAGAAATTCGCTGTTCGCGTTGCCGTCGATCAGTCCCTTGCCGGTGACCGCCACGTCCTCGACGTCGGCGGCGTAGATCAGGGGCGAGTACCCCATCATCAGGGTGCCTTCCCAGCGCGTCCTGACCACCGGCAGGTAATCGGCTGCGTGCGGCGAAAACAACAAGGTAGCGCCTTCGCTGACGTGCAGTTCGATATGGCTTCGAAGGACAATCGGCCCGGCGCTGTCCCAGTGGCCTGCCGGCAGTATCACGCGTCCGCCACCCGAGCCGGACGCCGCGGCGATGGCAGCCAGGATGGCCGGCCGGTCATCCCGGCCGTCGTCCGGCGTTGCACCGAAGTCCGTGATGTCAAACTCGGCCGGGGGGATGTCGGGCAGCCGGATCCGCGCCACAATGTCGTCCGCCATGGACCAGGGCGCAACATCGGCGCCGTGCGCACCGACGCTTGCCGAGACGTCTTGCGAACACGCCGGCAAGTGCAGCATTGCCATTACGGCAAGAAGAACTGTACACGTCCTCGGCATCATTCGAGGGGTACTGAAACACACGAAGCTTACGGGCGCCTTAAGGCATCATTTAACGGGCCACTCGGCAGCGGGCATCGGCGTAGTCTCGAGGCGGGCGGGATCGAGTACGACGTGCTTGATACGGCGGCGATGCCAGGTGTAGACGATATGGACTTTTCCGTCGCGAGCCTGGATCACCGACGGATACGAGAACTGCGCATCCGGCGCATCGAGGTAGTCGAGCACTAACGCAGCCTCCCAATCCGTTCCGTCCCGGCTCAGAGCAACGTTCAGGATGCCGCGCCCCTTGTGCCCCATCCCTGGTTGTTCGCGCGTCGAATGATTGTAGACCAGCAGCTGCCGGCCATCGCGAAGCGTCACGGCGTCAATACCGGAGTTGTTGTTGGGCAGCACCGTCGGTTGCAGTGCAGACCAGCTCAGTCCGCCGTCCGCCGACTCGCTGCGTGCGATCAGACCGTACTCAGATCGGGTCCGACAATACATCTCGAGGCGGCCGTCCGGCCAGGTCAGGAATGTCGGCTGGATCGCGCCGATGCCGGAAGGGTCGTCAAGCGGACCGATGATGCGCCAGGTCGCGCCTGCGTCGGTGCTGCGCTCGACGTGGACGCGCCAACCGTTCTCCTCCGTGCTGGACCCGGCCAGGATCGAGCCGTCGCTCAGCTGGATCGGCTTGTTCTTGGCCGGGCCGATCAGGCCGTCGCCGAGTCGGCGCGCCTCGCTCCAGCTGCGCCCGCCGTCGCTCGACGTCTCGAGCATGCCCCACCACGCCGCGGGAGTGGGCCCGACCTTGTAGAACAGCATCACCGTGCTGCGGCGCTCCTGGAATAGCACCGGGTTCCAGGTCGGAAACCGCTCGCCGCCCGGCTGCACGCCATCGGCCACGCTGACAGGCACAGTCCACTCGCCGCCCGGCGCTTTGCGCGCCAGCCGGATCTCGACGTCGGGTCGACCTTCGGCGGTACCACCGAAAAACGCGCACAGCAGCGTGCCGTCGGGCAATTCCAGGATCGTGGCGGCGTGGCTCGACGGGAACGGGGCGGTCTCGTAGACGAATTCCTCGAGCACGAGGCCTGGCGGGGACTGCGCTTCGGCATCGGCGACGGACGTCGACGCACCCAGCAGTAATACGAACGGCAGCATTGGGCGGGCTCCGATAGAGCAATCGGCTACGATTCGCAAATAAACGAATTTCGATTATTTGTGTTTTCAGTGTACCATTGTATCGAGTCGCCAGGGCGCTGCGCCCCTGCAGCGGCCCGGCCCATCCGTCGCGCGGGCGATGGCGGACCTCACCACGGATAACTTCAGGATTGCGACGGACTTCGCCGGAAAGCCATGCATCGATGGACGTACCAGCCTCTTCTGTCGCTCGCGCTCCTGCTCCAGCTCTCCGCCGTAGCCGACAACACCGCGGCCGCTAGTTCGCCTGCCGCCGAACGCACGCCGAAGACGCCGATCCGCTACGACGGCGAAATCTCGGTCAACACGAATGCCGACGGCGGCCTGCGGCCGGTACTCGGCGTACACAATATCGAGGTTGTGCGGGCGAATCGACATATCGCAACAAGGTGAAATTGACACACAGTCCGGCTGCACTACTACGCGAATTGGACGGCCTGGCAAATGCAGAGAGGTGGCAGAGATGCGAATCCTGTTTACAGGAGGTTCCGGAAAAGCCGGCAGGCATGTCGTGCAACATTTGATTGCAGCGGAGCATCGCGTGCTCAATTTTGAC
>JBAUVS010000222.1:0-2303 GCA_049583345.1 Woeseiaceae bacterium | reverse complement strand
GTCCGGCCGCTCGTCGAGGAAGGCTGCGATCCAGAACAGCGGCGCGTTCCAGTTGATCGCCACCTCGTTCAGGGAATAGGCGCCGATGTCGTCCCGGTAACAGGTCTGCGGGGCACAGCCTGCATAGATCGACTGCGCGACCGGATCGGCCGGGGACGAGAAATTTGAGCCGCCGGCCAGCGCGCCGGGCGGCGGCCCCGGGAAACTCGGGTCGACCGAGTGCGCCCAGAACCGGTGATGCGGATTCGTCAGCGGATTCTCGCCATAGCCGGACACGTAGGACTTGTTCACGGGATTGCGGCCCAGCAGGTAGTCCATCGCATCAACGACGCCCTGCCGGTACCGTTCCTCGCCCGTGATATCGAAGGCGAGCGCCAGGACGATACCGCGATTCGCAAACTCGGAGTTGGAACCCCAGACATACGGCCCCGCGAACGGGACACGATAGCCCTGGCCCGACTCGAGTGCGAGGTACTCGTCCGCGAGAGTGACGAGATTGGCTTCGAGCGTCGAGCGTTCGCCGGCGCCTAGGCCGTCGCCGGCGACGACAAGCGAGATATTGCCCAGGCCCTGCGTCGACGGCCAGGCGATGTCGGCCGGCGCTTGCAGAAAGTACGGTGACGCCCGCATCGCGTCGGCATAGGTGCTATCGCCCGTCGTGATGAAGAGTTCCGCAGCGGCCCAGTAGAACTCATCGGCTAGCATGGTATCGCCATAGGCACCGCCGCCGCCGTCGATGACGTCGTACGCCAGCGCGTCGGGCACACGGACGGCCGCGGCGTAAGCGCGTTCGGCCGCGGTAAGGCAACGGTCGGCGAAAGCCAGATCGACGCTGGCCCAGAGCCGCGCGCACTGCGCCGCGACGGCGGCAAGGTTGAGGGTAGCGGCAGTCGACGGGTAGGAGAGATAGCGCGTCTCCGGATCGAGATTCGGTGCCTGCGGGATTCCGGTCCAGTGCTCGTCGTGGATCTTGTGATGGGCCATGCCCGAGGCATCGACGCTCGTGAACACGAGGGCATCGAGGTTGCCGAACTGATTTCCGAGCGGCAACGTGAGCATGGTGCCGTCGGGCACCTGCATGGCGAGCATGAACTCCAGGTTGTAGCGCGCCTCATCCAGCAGGTCGGGCTGACCGTTGCCGCTCTCGGGGATCGCCGCTGCGGCATCCGCAACCGTCGCCGCCGCCGCAGGGTTGGTGAGGCTGCGCTCGTAATAGTCGAGCAGCGTCCAGACGCTGATGCCGCTGTTGACGACGTACTTGCCCTGGTCGCCGGCGTCGTACCAGCCGCCGGTCGTATCGAGCGTGTACGGGCAGCCGCCCCAGTCGTTGCCGCGGAAATCCGCGGGTCCGTAACAGGTAGCCAGATCGGCCGGGTGGCCGGCCGGCCGCGTCCACTGGGCGCCGCCTGCATACGGCAGCACGATCGGGACTCCGCTGCGCTGCTGGTAGAAGAAATTCAGGACGTCGAACTTGAACTGCGCGTAGACGTCGTTGCGTATCGAGAAGGGCTCGCTGTCGACGCCGTCCACCTCGATCACGTAGTCGTCGCCTTCGGTATGGTACGCCGAGAAGTCGAGCTGGTGTACGCTCTCTCCGGAACCCGCGTTGGTACCGAAGCGGGTGGTCATACCGGAGGCGACTTCGGTCCCGGCGCCGTCGAGCAGCGACCAGGCGATGGGGCTGGCCGCATCCGTCACGACAATCGCGTATTTGCCGCCCGCGGGATGGAAGCCCGTCTGGTTGAGATGGACCGCCGTCGTAGTCGTGACGGGGGGAGGCGGCGGCGGCGGGTTGTTGCCGGACGAGCCACCACCGCCGCCGCAGGCAGCGGTAACGAGCAACGCGGCCACTGCCGCCCACGACAGGATTCGACGGTGCACTTGCGGAAAGTCCCTCCCCAAGTGCGTAGAGTGCCGGACTCGGCACCAGGAAGGAATACGTAATTCACCAATGAACGGCTACCCCGGCCGCATCGTCGCCGACCCCGCGGAGGTAATCCGGCGCGCGCCCGCCAGACTGGCGACCCGCTGCGCGGTCCTCGCGTCGCTGCTCCTCGACGCGGACGATGTCCGCACTGTTGTCGATGCCGCCGGCCCGTGAGCGGTCATCGGGCGAGGGAACCGGCGCCGCTTTTCAGTATCCTATAATGTGTAGAGCATTCGGTCGCACACCCTTGCAAATCGCAGAGGCCCCAATATGAACAAGCTCCTTTTCTGCCTCATCGGCATCCTTTCGATATCACTCCCGGCGTATGCCGCCCTCGAGGCGGGCGACGCCGCACCGGCTTTCGAAGCGAAGGCGT
>JBAUVS010000221.1:0-2805 GCA_049583345.1 Woeseiaceae bacterium | reverse complement strand
CCCTTCCACCCTCACGGCGGCTCACGTATGCTGGCCTGCAGCGGATAAATCAGGGAGTACCGGGGTTCGTCCCCATATGCATCGGAGACCGGTAATTGGAGTACCGGCGGACCGCAAGATCATCGAGCCGCACCCGTTCCACGCAGTGGGTGAGAAGTACCTGAAGGCCCTGATCGACGGCGCCGGCGCGTTGCCTTTCGTCATTCCCGTATTGGCCGAGCACCTGGCGGTCGACGATGTCCTCGCCGAGATCGACGGCGTCCTCCTGACCGGCAGCCCGTCCAACGTCGAGCCGCATCATTACCGTGGCGAGCCGAGTACGCCCGGCACGCTGCACGATCCGCATCGGGACGCGGTGACGCTACCGCTCGCGCGGCGCGCGATGGCGTCCGGCGTGCCGCTGCTGGCCGTATGCCGCGGCTTCCAGGAGCTGAATGTCGCGCTCGGCGGCACGCTGCATCAGAAGGTGCACGAGGTGGCCGGCTATCACGATCACCGCGAAAAGCCGGACCAGCCGCTCGACGTGCAGTATGCGCCGGTGCACCCGGTGAACCTCGTCGCCGGCGGCATCCTCGAGAGGCTCGCGGGCACGTCGAGCGTCCTGGTGAATTCGCTGCATTCGCAGGGTGTCGCAAGACTCGCGGAGGGCGTCACGGTCGAGGCGGTCGCGGACGACGGACTGATCGAGGCCTATCGGGTGGACAGCGTGCCCGGATTCGCGCTGGGCCTGCAATGGCACCCGGAGTGGCGGGTGACGGAGAATCCGTTCTCGATGGCGATATTCGGGGCTTTTGGCGATGCCTGCAGGGAGTATGCGGCACAACGACAGGTGGATTGTGAGTAAGGACGACGTATTTCAGCCGTGGCTGAAGGAAAGAAAGATCGAAGACGTCGAGGCCTTCGTGCCCGACATGGCCGGTTCCGCGCGCGGCAAGGTGGTGCCGGCCGACAAGTTCGGGTCGGGGCCGATGAAGATGCCGGAAGCCATCTTCTCGCAGACGGTCTCGGGCGACTACATCAAAGACCCGAACAACGTCGAGGACCGGGACATGCTGCTGGCACCGGATCCGGATACCCTGCGGCCCGTGCCGTGGGCGAGCGATCCGGCGGCGTCGGTTTTCCTCGACTGTTTCCGGCGCGACGGCACGCCCGTCGACGTGTCGCCTCGCGGCGTCTTGCGCAATGTACTGGCGAAGTTCGACGCGCGCGGCTGGAAACCCGTCGTGGCACCGGAAGTGGAGTTCTACCTGCTGAGCGCCTATTCCGATCCCAACGAGGAGGCCGAGCCGCCCGAGGGCCGGCTCGGCTGGACGCCGGGGGGCAGGCAACCGTACAGCATCGATACGATGAACGACTTCGATCCGTTCATCAACGATCTCTATGCGTACTGCGAGGTGCAGGGCATCCGCATCGACACGCTTTCGCAAGAGATGGGACCCGCGCAATTCGAGATCAATTTCCTGCACGGCAATGCGGTGGACCTCGCCGACCAGGTGTTCCTGTTCAAGCGCACGGTGCGCGAAGCGGCGATCGAACACGAGATGCACGCCACGTTCCTGGCCAAGCCGATGGCGAAGGAGGCGGGCAGCGCCCTGCACATCCATCAGAGCATCGTCGACAAGGACGGCAACAACATCTTTTCGAAGGCGAGCGGCGAGGCGAGCGAACTCTTCTACGGTTTCATCGCGGGGCTTCAGAAATACATCCCGGAGGCGATGGTGATCTTCGCGCCGTATGTGAATTCGTACCGGCGATTCCTGGATCCCTGGGATTCCCCGGTCAACCTGGCCTGGGCGGTCGACAACCGTACCGTAGGGCTCAGGGTGCCCGATGCAGACGCCGCGAACCGGCGCATCGAGAATCGCGTCGGAGGCTCGGACGTCAATCCCTATCTCGCCCTTGCCGCGACGCTCGCCTGTGGGTACCTTGGCATGGTGGAAGGCCTGACGCCCTCGGCGCCGATCGAGGGCAGTGCGTACGGCATGGAGTTCAGCCTGCACCGCCACCTCTATACCGCAATCGAGGCTTTGCGGACGAGCGAAGCCATGCGCGGCATGCTCGGCGACAGTTTCGTCAACCTGTATTGCGCGCTGAAGGACGGCGAATACCGGGAGTTTCAGGAAATCATCACGCCATGGGAACGTGAGATCCTGATGTTCAACGTCTGACGCGAACGACGCTTTTTCGAGATAGGTACTGGATATGGCGGCAGTCGAGAAACGCAGCGGGCCGGACCTGCAGGAGCTGGACCGGAGGCATCATCTGCATCCGTTCACGGATCACAAGGCGCTGCACGAGAAGCGCTCGCGGATCATCACGCGCGCCGATGGCGTGTACATATTCGATTCGAACGGCAACAAGATACTCGACGGCATGTCGGGCTTGTGGTGCGTCAACTCCGGCTACGGCCGCGAAGAACTGATCGATGCTTGCACGCGGCAGATGCACGAGCTGCCGTACTACAACAATTTCTTCCAGTGCGCACATCCACCTGCGATCGAACTCGCGGCAATGTTGCGTGAGGTCAGCCCACCTCAGTTCAACCACGTGTTCTTCACCGGCTCGGGATCCGAGGCCAACGACACGGTCGTGCGCATGGTCCGGCGCTACTGGGACCTGATGGAGCAGCCGCAACGGCACACCATCATCAGCCGCAAGAACGCCTACCACGGCTCGACTGTGGCAGCCGCGAGTCTCGGCGGCATGAAGGCGATGCATGCGCAGAGCGGGCTGCCGATCCCGGGTATCGTGCACATCGAGCAGCCGTACTGGTTCGGCAGCGATCGCAGTCTCGCGCCGGACGAG
>JBAUVS010000220.1:0-4444 GCA_049583345.1 Woeseiaceae bacterium | reverse complement strand
GCCGCGGTGGCGCCGCCGTCGCTCTGCTTGAATCACTCCTGCGGGTTCGACGCCGACTCCGGACCGGTATGGGAGAATGGTTGGTGTCGTTGACCTCGTCTTCGATAAGGGTCGCAACGCCGCGCGGGTCTTCCAGGTGGGCAATGTGCGTGTCCCGGCCAACGGCGGTGGCTCAGTGGACGATGACGAAGGTGTACTTGTGCGAGGCATCGTCGGCGCGGGCACCGACGGGCGCGCACACAACAGGCGCAACGAGCAGGGCGATACAAAGCAACCTGATCATAACCAGTCGAGATAGCGCGATAACGGAATCTTCGATACCAACCGGAACCACCGGATTCAGCTATCCGCATGGCGCCTCGAACAATGCCAAACCCTATTTCGCGTGGCAATCGATCTTGAGCGTCGGAAAATACTGGATGAGGGCCGGTGCCTCGGACGCCTTCTTCCCTTCGTTGGCGCTTCCGGTTCCTTTGCCGGATTGCGGCGGCGACCGCATCCAGTCCCCGTACTTGATGTCACCGTTGACGTGATAAGCCGGCCGGACGCTCCACCGGTAGGTCTTGCAGGCGTCGAGTCCGTATGCAAGCTGGTGCGACGGGTCCGCGATGCCCTGCTGGCCGTACACCGGATGGTGGTTGTCGAAGATCTCCAGGTCGTAAGTGATGTTCGACTCGCCGATGTTGTCTGCCCACGGATAGTCCGCGTTGTGTTCGGGCAGGGTCAGTTTCCAGGCGAGCACAGGCGTCCTGGATTTGCTGCTGCCCTGCCAGACGTCATTGCGGCTTATCGACAGCGTCTTCGATGCGACGGGCTGCAGCTGCTGCGAAAGATCCACGCCGGTAAACAGGTCTGTCGCGATCGCGCGGCCCAGGTAGTCGAGCGCGAAGTTCGTGTAGTCGCGCCACAGGGCATTGTCGTTCGCCGTCCAGTTGCCGAGTGAATCCCTGTCCTGATAGTAGAACCATTTCCTGTAGAGTATGCTGCCGTCGCTTTGACTGCGCAGGGAAATCTCCGCCGTCGTTTTCAGCACGGCGTCGTCACCATCGACGTCGATGGTCACGTCGTTGATGTTGACGAACAGGACGGCGTCCGTGTCTTCGGGGATTTCCACGGTCGGCGCGAAGAGGTGAGACTGGACGTCCGGCGCGCCGCGTAATTCCTGGTAGACGTGCAATGCGAGCCGGGAGTTGGTCAGCGGTTGGTCTTTGGCGTTCGCGAGATCCTTGGCGAGTGCATCGCGAAAATCCTGTAATTCCTGCTTTGCCGTACCGAACAGGCTGCCTGCCAGCATCCCGGGCAGGATCAGCTCGGGGATCGAAATCCCGACGGTTGCGTTGCCCACGCCCACGGAGGGGAAGCCGAGTTTGGACCCCTGGACCATGCCTCCGGTCGCTCCCATTCCGTCCTTCCCGTAGCTGCCGGTCAGCTGCTGGTCGGTCTGTGCCGTGCCCGGCACGATGACGACGTCGTGGATCTCGGACCGCAGGGTCTCCGGCATGAGGCCGGGGCTGGGCGGGGTCGCCGGCGCGACCATGGGCGTCGCTGTCTTGCCCGGGTTGTTTGCGGCGCCGGCCGGGTAGCCGACGCCGATCCCGACGGACAAGAGCGCGCCCCAGAGTGCCACGACGTGCCGCATTGATCGATGGTCAGAATGCATACACCGCCTTGCGTGAATCCGCTTGCCCCGTTCATTGAGACCGCCCGGAGCGCGCGGAGTTTCGTCGGTCCGTAGGTGCTTGTGGAGTCGCTATGAGCGATCGTGTTGGCTCCAATGAGAGGCGGCAAGTCCCGCCGATTCCAGCCGCTCTCGAAAGTCGGTGGCTATCGAGCGGGCAAACGACGCCGTCAAGTGTTGATTGTCGCGGAAGACCGGTATGCCGGTGAAAGTGCGCGCCGAGCAACGTCTTTGCGGGCAAACCAGGTCGTTCAGATTCAGCACGTGCACGTTCGAGAGGCCGCTCGCCGCAAGTACGAGATAGCCGGCAACGCTGTCGCTTGTCGAGCTGTGCTGGGCTTCCTCGCACAAGTCGCGGCTGTCACGCAGTCTGTGAGTAAAGCGATACGGCTCCCTCAGGCAGCTGGGCCCGTCGAAACTGAGGGTCGGCGTTCCCGGTATCAGGACGATCTGCTGTGCAGCCGGAACCAATTGCTCCAGAGTGCGCAGCGTCCCTTCGATCCAGTCGGACTTCGAAAAATCATAGCTGGGTGAGCTGCCGATGAACACGACCTCCGGGTGCAAGGCGGCAATAAACTCGATGCTCTTCTTGCGCCACTCTGTGCAAACCTCGTACGTACCTCCTGCCGGTTCATAGAAATACTCGATGTCAGCCATCGCGCAGGCAGACTTCGAGAGCAGGACTACGCGCCAATCGGGACGCCGGTAGATCTCCGGCAACACCGGAGCCCATTGCGTGCCGATGCTGTCACCCATCAGAACGACCGTGTGCAGAGCGTTGCCATCGCCGCTGATGCACGGCCTGACGTCTGAGCTGAAATACCAGCTGTCGCAGGCGAGTCTGGATCCGAACGCGTCTGTCACATCCGTCCGCGGGTCGGCGCCGACCGTGCCGGCCGTTGCATACGCGTCACTTATCATGGCGCCTGGCACCCACCTCGACACGCCAACGGTCGCGACCAGCGCAAGCGCGGACAACAGCAGGACCTGCCTTGGCACAGCAGAGCTGAATCGACCTTTCCATAAGGGAAGTTCAATGTACCTGTAGCTGAAGATCGCCGCTCCCAGAGCGATGCCGCAAAGCATCAGCAGACCGCTCGATGTGTCGACAATTCCGAACGCTCCACCCAGCAAGAGCACCGGCCAGTGCCACAGGTACAGCGAATAGGAACGGTCTCCCAGCCAGACGAGGCCGCGAGTTCCGAGCAATCGGGCTACGAGGCTGTTGCCCCTGTCCGTTCCGGCATGAATGGCCAAAGCGGCGCCAATCGACGGAATCAGTGCATAGCCGCCGGGATATGTCATCGAGTCATTCAGAAAAACCATGCTTCCGACGATCAATATCAGGCCAAGGACCCCGGCTGCCTGCCTCGCGATTGCAGATTCCAGGAATTTGCGCGCCCCGGCCCGGGCCGTGGAAGGTCGCATGGTATTTATGAATACGGCGGCTCCGAGCGCAAACTGCCATCCGCGAGCCGGCATCATGTAGAAGGACATAAGAAAATCGGTCTGCGTCCAGTAGAGGCAAAGACACAGACCGATCAGGAAGACAGCTGAAACTGCAGCAACCAGTGCGGCCAGGCTTCCGCGACCGGATCGGAAGCGCGACGATGCCGCGAAAGACAATGCAACCAGCCACGGCCACACCAGATAGAACTGCTCTTCGATGCCGAGCGACCAGGTGTGCAGAAAGAGATCTTTGGCTTTGAGAGCGGCAAAGTAGTCGAATTCGGAAAGGGCGAAATAGAAATTGCTGGTCCATGTCGCCGCATACAGGAGGGAGCCGGTTTGCATCCGGGCTTCGTAGCTCGACAACAATGACCAGGCCAGTACCGTCGTCACAAGCAGCATCACGATCAGGGCAGGCAGCAGACGCTTTAACCTGCGCGCGAGAAAACGCGAATAGCGAATGGATCCCGAATCGACGTATTCGGATACGAGCAGACCGGTGATCAGGTAACCTGAGAGTACGAAAAAGACATCGACGCCAACGAATCCACCGCCAAAGCCGGGCACATGTGCATGTGCGAGTATGACGCCGGAAATTGCCAGCGCACGCAGCCCCTGGATGTCGGCTCTGAATTTCAGATATCTGTCCGGCATGACAGTCAAGCTATCACCCGATTTCAACTGCTTCTGCGATCCAGTTCTGGTTCCCCGGGCCTGCGGAGTTTCAATGCCACGGATTCCTGTCGATGCGCCGCCACGCGCGTGAACCCTGCCGCGGCTTTTTCCAGCCGCGGTACGGATGGCCGGCGAGCAGCCGTTCGTTCTTGAAAACGAACACGAGCAGGGCGCCCGTCGCGAACCCGCCGACGTGTGCCCAGAACGCAACGCCGGCGCCGGCCGAGCCGGCCGAGGCCAGGCCGCTGATCAGCTGCAGGAGGATCCAGTACCCCAGCATCCAGATGGCCGGCACGGCGATCGTCGTGACGTAGAAGCCGAGGATCAGCAGCATGTGCACGGTCACGCGCGGGTAGAGCACGATATAGGCGCCCATCACGCCGCCGATGGCACCCGAGGCACCGACCATCGGGATCGGCGAGCCGGGACTCATCAGCATCTGCGTGGCCGCGGCCGCGCACCCGCACAGCAGATAGAAGATCGCGAATCGCGCGCGGCCCATGGCGTCCTCGACGTTGTCGCCGAAGATCCACAGGAACCACATGTTGCCGATGATGTGCATCCAGCCGCCGTGCATGAACATCGAGCTCAACACCGTGAACCAGCTGCCCTGTTCGTCCACCGGGCAGGGCAACCGGTCGA
>JBAUVS010000219.1:0-5779 GCA_049583345.1 Woeseiaceae bacterium | reverse complement strand
ACGTTGAACAGGTGATGGATGCCGTAGCAGAGGTAGACGTAGGCGGTGCCGCCGGCGCCGAACATCGGCTCGGTGCGCGACGTCCGGCGGTTGCGGAAGGCATGGCTGGCACGATCGCCCGCGCCGGCGTAGGCCTCCGTCTCGGTGATGACCGCGCGGGTCGTACAGCCGTCCATGCGCGTGCAAAGCACCTTGCCGAGCAGCCGCCGGGCGACGCCGACGACGTCGTCCTGCAGGTAAAATTCGCGCCGCAGTCGCACGAGACCGTTTCCTACAAGCCGTATTCCGGCAGATAATATGCCACCGCTGTCCCTTCGGTCGGCACGCCTCACATGCCCAGTTCCCGCGGTTTCGTCCTCGACCCGCAACACAGAGCCTTCGTATCGAAGGGCGTCTCCATTATCGTCGCGTCCCGCGATGCCGCCAATCGGCCGGTCGTGTGCCGGGGCTGCGGTTGCGAGGCGCTCGACGACGGACGCCTGCGCGTATTCGTCGATGCGGCCTGCGGCCGGCCACTGCTGGACTCGGTCGCCGTCACGCACGCCGTGGCCGCCGTGTTCAGCGAACCCGCCACGCACAGGACCGTGCAGTTCAAGGGCACCGACGGCGCAGTCGTGCCCGTCGACGGCCGCTGCGCGGCGCTGCTGCACGCCTACCGAGCCGCCTTCAGTGCTGCCCTGCAGAACCTGGGCTACGGGGAATCGATGGCCGGCGGACTGACAAACTTCGAACCGGACACGATCAGGTCCGTCGTCTTCACGCCGACCGCGGCCTTCGACCAGACGCCGGGGCCGGGCGCGGGCGAGCCGATGAGCCAGGTTCGATGAAGGTCGAGCTGGCATCGATCCGGCATTGCCTGGACGGCGCCGTGCCGGCGGCGATCGCGACGTGTTCTGCGGATGGCGTCCCGAACGTCAGCTACGTCTCGGAAGTGCACTACGTGGACCGCAGCCACGTCGCTCTGAGCTACCAGTTCTTCAACAAGACGCGCCGCAACATCCTTGCCAACGGGGTCGCACAGGCGGTCGTCGTCGATCCGTACGCCGGGACCCAGTATCGACTGGAACTGCGCTATTTGCGTACGGAAACCAGCGGGCCGGTGTTCGAATCGATGCGGGTAAAACTGGCCGGCATCGCGGCCCACACCGGCATGACCGGCGTATTCCGCTTGCTCGGTTCCGACATCTACGAGGTCGCCGGCATCGAGCCGGCGGACGGCCTGTCCAGGCCGCCGGCCGGTACCGCGTTCGGTCTCCTGCCGCAGGTCCGTGGCGTCAGCGAGAGGCTCGTCGGTTGCGCCGATCTCGAGACTCTGATCGATGCATTACTCGAGGGCTTGCAACAGGACCTGTCCATCGGCAACGCGATGGTGTTCCTGCACGACGATGCCGAAGAGAATTTCTATCTCATCGGCAGTATCGGCTACGCACGCTCCGGCATCGGTTCGGAGATCCCGATCGGCTACGGGATCGTCGGGATCTGCGGTGCCGAGCGCGCGCCGATCCGCATCACCCACAAGGCCGAGGAGTTCCGTTACAGCGATGCGATCCGTCTGCAGCTCACGCAGACCGGCCGCTGCCCGGACCTCGAGACCGCCATCCCGCTGCCCGGGCTCGAGGCACCCGGCAGTCAGCTCGCCGTGCCGGTCATCGCCGCCGGTCGGCTGCTCGGCGTGTTGTACGTCGAGAGCGAGCAGGACGGCGCGTTCGGCTACGACAGCGAGGACACGCTGGTCACGCTGGCGAACCAGTTCGCAAGCAGCGTCTACCTGCTGCATCGGCAACACACGCCGGCACCGGCTGCGAGCAGCGCGGGCGTGCCGAGCATGAAGAAATCACCCCTCAGGATCCGCTGTGTCCGTGAAAATTCGAGCATCTTCATCGATGGCGAATACCTTATTAAAGGAGTAGCGGGCGCCATCTTCTGGAAGCTCGTCCGGGATTACAGCGAATCGGGGCGGACCGAGTTCAGCAACCGCGAGCTGCGCGCCGACCCGGAGATACGCCTGCCCGAATTCAGCGAGAATCTCGAGGCCCGGCTCGTGCTCCTGAAGCGCAGGCTCAAGGAGCACAGCCGGGACATCGCCATAACGCCCGTCGCGCGCGGCCGATTCCGTCTGGACGTAACGCGCCCTTTGCGACTGGAAGCGGTCGAAAGCCCGGGCCGCAGCCGGCGCACGAACTGAAGCGCCGGCGGCGGCTCGCGCGTCAGTTGGACGATACCCGCAGCGGCGCATCCGCCCTCGGGACGAACTCGATGTAAGGGGTCGCCGGCGTGGCTCCCGGTGCTATCGCCACCGGCATCGGTTCGCCCGCCGGACCGAGGCTCGCGATAAAGCGGTAGATGCTCCGCACATCGTCGTCCGACATCGCGACCAGGTTGAACCAGGGCATCGGCGGCAACATCTGCGAGCGGGCACGCGCGATGAACGCGGCCTCGTCCAGCTGCTGCACGGTCAGTCGAAGATTTGCCGGGTAGCTCGTGCCCCAGGGGCCGTGGAATCCGACGGGCGAACCGACGAGCCATTTCGACTCCGGGATCTTGCCGCCCTGCTCCGCATAGGCCGGCGTATGGCAGTCGTTGCAGCCGCCGATCTGCACGAGGTAGCGACCGCGTTCGATTGAAGAGCTGCCCTCGTCGGCCAGCGCCTGGGAGCCGAGCCCCATGGCGTACGAGAACAGCGTATAAATCACGAAAATATTCGCTTTCATTGCCTTGTGTCCTTATGGGTGTCAGACCCGATGCCGGCATGGTAGAGACGGTGCGTCCTGCTGTTTACTAAGAACTTCTTAAAAATGGCCGGCCGGGCGCCGATCGTCCGTATTTCCACGCATTAACTTAGCGGTACCCGCAGCCCATACTGGCTTTCGGGCCTGTTGAGAGGACCGGATGTGAACGAATCGCTCGAGCGATTGCTGGACGCGGAACAGCGAGCCAGGAGGCTCGTGGACGACGCGCTCGCACAGCGCGACCGGACGCTCGAGAAGGCGCGCCACGAGGCGGAAGAAGCCGAACGGCAGTTCGAGAACCGCATGGCCGAACTCCGCCGCGGGCTGCGTGCCGGCGCCGAAGAGAGGGCCGGGCAACGGATCGGCGAGATGGAAAGGGAATTCGCCGAACGCGGCCGGCGCCTGCGGGAACTGGCCGGCACGCACCGTGACGAAGCGCTCGAGGCGGCGGTCGAACTGCTGACGGATGCGACGAGGCTCTGACGATGTCCGGTCTCACCGAGTATGCGTATCTCGACACGCGCGTCTCCATACGCGCCGAGGGCCTGCTTACCTCGGCGAAGCTGGCTGAACTGGCCACGCGGCCCGATGCGGAGCTCTCGGACATACTTCGCGAAGCCGGCTTCTTCGAGATGGCGGAAGCCTTGCCGACCACGTCGCGCGAACTCGAACAGGGCATACTCGACGACTACATCGACGACATCACCGTGTTGATACGGCCGCTCAAGGGCGCCGCGCGCGAATTCCTGGCCTGGTGGAGACACCGTTACGAAATCGTCAATCTAAAGCGCTGCATCCGCCACCATTTGCTCGGATTGCCGCCGGCCGCGCTGCGCGAAAAGCTGGTCGACCTCGGACCGACGTCGGAATTGCCCGTCGACGAGCTGACGCGGGCCGAAGACGTCGAGGAATTGTTGCGGAGACTCGAAAACACGGCGTACGGCGACATGGTCCGCCAGGCCCGCCGGGTATTCGAAGAGCGCCACACGCTGTTCGATCTCGAAGCGACGCTCGACCGTCAGTATTACTCCGGACTCGTTGCACGATTCGACGAACTGCCGGAGCGCGACCGGCGACCGCTGGCGGAACTCGTCGGGGCACTCGCGGATCAGCTCAATTTGACCTGGGCACTGCGGTACCGGTTCACGTTCGGACTCGAGCCGGCTCATGTCTACCTGCTGCTGATCACGCCCGGGCGATTACTCGGCAAGGCGCAACTGATGAGTCTCGTACAAAAGGACGGACTCGAAGCCGTACTGGCCTCGTTGCCTGCGCCGCTGTCCGAGCTGCTCGCAGGCCTCGATTCGATCGTCGCGATCGAGAAAGCGATGGACCTGCGCACGCAACGCATCGCACGTCGGATCCTCGCGCACACGCGCTTCACGCTCGCCCGGGCTTTTGCCTACCTCGTGCTCCGCGAGCGCCAGATCCTCAAGGTCCATGTCGCGCTCAAGGGACGCCAGCTCGGTCTCGGCGAGGATTCGATACGGATTGCGTCGCGGTTACCGGAGGATTTCCTCGGCAGCGCGGCGAACGCGGGAGCATGAGGTGATGTTCACGCCACTTCCCATGCAGCGCGTCACGCTCTACCTCGTACGGGACGAGGCCCCCGATGTGGCGCTGGCGCTCGGGCGCTTCGGCGTTTTCGAACCCGAGCCGGAAGAATGCGGCGGCCGAATCGCGGAACTGGAGAGCCGCACGTACCGGGATACTTACGCACTCGCGACGACCCGCCTTGCGAAAATCTGTACACACCTCGGTATTCCGGATGCGCCCGCCACGCTGCCGCCGCCGCGGACGGTGCCGGAAGCCGAACTGGCGGCGCTTGCAAATACGCTCGGCGAACTCTGGCAGAGTTGCTCGGCGCGCGACGAACGGCGACGCCATCTGCACGACCAGCTCCGTGACGTCGGGAACCTGACCGACGCCCTGCATGCTTACGAGGCCCTCGACGTGGACCTGGGCCGTCTGCAGGGCGACTTCCGGTTCCTCGATCTGAGGATCGGCACCGTCGATATCGACGAACTGCGCCAGCTCAGCGACGCCGTCGGCCTGCTGGGGTGCACGCTATCGGAATACTCGCGGAGCAAGGATGTGGCCCACGTCGTGGTGGCGGGACTCACCGTGACCTCGCCGGCCCTCGACCGAGTCCTGGGCGCCGCGTCATTCACGCCGCTCTCGATACCTCCGGAATTCGGCGCGCATCCCCAGAAGGTGCGCGACGAACTCGGCGGCCGACGCGACGAGCTGGCGGCGAACCTGGCATCGCTGGCGGCCGAAACCGCCCGGGCCCGCAAGCAACATGAAGCCTTGCTGCGCGACGCGGCAGGGGTGCTCGCGCTCGCCGCTCCCTGGTCCCGGGCGAGCGGGCTGCTGAGGCGCCATGGCGGCCTCGCCGTGCTCGCCGGCTGGGTTCCCGGGAAATACATCGCCGGCCTCCGCGCGGCGCTCGAACGCGATCTCGGCGACCGCTTCGTCATGGAGACTCGCGACCCGCGCGGCGACGAACAAGTACGCGTCCCGTCCGTGCTGCATTACTCCGCGTTGCTGAAGCCCTTCGGCGCGGCAGTCCGTACCTACGGCGTGCCGCGCTACGGCGAGGTCGACCCGACCTCGCTGTTCGCCCTGTCGTTCGTGACGATGTTCGGCATGATGTTCGGCGACGTCGGACACGGCTTCGTCATCGCCGCGGCAGGCGTCATCGCCCGGCGCCGGCTCCGCCACTTCACGCCGCTGGTCATCGCCATGGGCGCGGCCTCGATGCTGTTCGGCCTGCTCTACGGCAGTGTCTTCGGCTACGAAGGACTCTTGCATCCGCTGTGGATCTCGCCGCTCCGGGACGCCGGCCGACTGCTGGCAGTCGCACTGTATTTCGGCATCGGTTTCATCGTCGTCATGGCCTCCATCTCGATCCGCAACCGCCTGCGTCAGAGAGACTTCGGCACCGCGCTGTTGTCGGGCGGCGGCGTCGCCGGCGTCGCGTTCTATCTCGGGCTGGTCCTGGCCGCCGCGCGCTGGCTCGAGACCGGCGCCCTGAACGCGGGCGGGAT
>JBAUVS010000218.1:0-1859 GCA_049583345.1 Woeseiaceae bacterium | reverse complement strand
GCGTACAGCTGGCCCGTCGATCCCGTCGTGACGCGGACCGGCCGCCCGGTCTCCTTCTCGAAGCGCTCGACGATCGCGGCGGCGGGCCGCGCGAAGTTGCTGGCCACGGCGACCGTCAGCGGCTCGGCCGCAAGCGCCGCGCAGGCCCACGCGGTCATCGCGATCATTACCGTCAGTCGCCGGATCATCGCCGCAAGATAGCGGACCGCGGGTGGATTGTGTAGGAGCGGCGCTCGCACGCGTTTGCGGGGTCCGCATCGCCTGCAGGAGCGGCGCTCGTCGCCGCAACCGTCGCGCTGGCGGACAGCGCTCCTGCAAACGTGGTCCGCGGTATACTCGGAGCCATGTTCAGGATTTCCTGGCTTTTCGTTCTGCTGCTTGCCGTGGCGGCCTGCAGCAAGGCACCTGCTCCCGCAGCAGAACAGCCGTCGGCCTACACCGGCAAGGAGGCATACGAACTCGTCTGCGCCCGCTGCCACGCCCAGGGCGAGAACGGCGCGCCGAAAGTCGGCGATCCCGCCGCCTGGGAAGGTCGCTCGAGCCTCTGGGAAGCCGTGCTGTTCGAGCACGCGAAAAAGGGTTACAACAAGATGCCCGCCAGGGGCGGCGACGAGGCACTCGACGACGCCACCGTGGAGCGTGCCGCCGAATACATGTTGCGGCAGGTGTATCCGGACGCCCCGCCCGACTGACACACCGCGTTACAGCTTGTCTTTCATCGAGTAGTACAGCATGCCGAGCACCATGCCCGGGTAGCGCAACAGTGTGCCGCCCGGAAACGTGTGAGTCGGCAGCGAGGCGAACACATCGAAGCGGGAGGCCGTCCCCGCGATCGCCTCCGCGATGACCTTGCCCGCAAATGTCGAGATCGAGACCCCGTGCCCCGAATAGCCCTGCGCGAAAAAGAGGTTGGGCGGCAGGCGACCGACGTGGGGCAGGCGATTCACCGTCACGGACAGCGTGCCGCCCCAGGAATATTCGACCCGGACGTCGTCGAGCTGCGGGAACAGGCGCAGCATGTTCGGCCGCACGAAGCCCGCGATGTCGTCGGGGAATCCGGGGCGGTAGTTCTCGCCGCCGCCGAACAGCAGCCGTCCGTCGGCGCTGAGGCGGAAGTAATTCACGACGAAGCGCGTGTCGTGGACACCGAAGCGGCCGGCGATCAGTTCCGCGGCGCGCTCCGCGCCGAGTTTCTCGGTCGCGATCATGAAATTGTTGATCGGCATGATCTTGCCGGCGACTCGCGGCTCCAGCTTTTCCAGGTAGCCGTTGCAGGCGAGCACGACGAACGAGGCCTCGACGGAGCCGGTGGCCGTGCTCACCGTTGCAGGATCGGTTCGCGTGTAGTGCGTGACGCGCGAATTCTCGTAGATGCGCACACCGGCCTCGCGGGCGGCGCGCGCGAGACCCAGCGCGAAGTTCAGCGGATGCAGGGTCATCGCCTGCGAGTCCCAGAGGCCTTCCAGGAAATTGTCGGTCGCGACCAGCGCACGCGTCTCTTCGCGTGACATCGCGCGCGCGTGCGGGTAGTCGTAGCGTTCGGCGAGCGCCGCCGCGTACTCCGCGGCCCAGCCGAGATAGCGCCGCTTGTGTACGCCCTGGACCTGGCCGTCCTGCAAGTCGCAGTCGATGCCGTGCCTGGCGACACGCTCGCGGATCTCGGCCTTGGCGTCTTCGGCAAACTCCCAGAAGCGGCGCGAACGTTCCAGGCCGAACAGCGCCTCCATCTCCAGCACGTCCTTGCGCTGGCCGCTGCCGACGAGTCCGCCGTTGCGGCCGGACGCACCGAAGCCGATGCGTTCGGCCTCGAGCAACACGACGTCGAGACCCCGGTCCGCGAGGTTCAGCGCCGCCGAGAG
>JBAUVS010000217.1:0-6684 GCA_049583345.1 Woeseiaceae bacterium | reverse complement strand
GATCAATTGGAAAGCGATTCGTCATTGCGAGCGAAGCGAAGCAATCCAGTGTTTGAAATCAACGAGCTGTGGATTGCCGCGTCGCTTCGCTCCTCGCAATGACGAATTGATCAGAGTTTCCCTAGGTCTACCGGGATCGGCTCATTCCTGACGGGCTTGGTTCCCAAGCTGCCGACCCATTAAGATGTTCGGCGTACCCGTTGCAGGAGACACCGCATGTCCCGTTTGAGTCCTGGCCTGGTCGCAATGTTGCTGGCGGCTTCGACACTTGCCTGTGCGGACAGCGCGATCGACCGGCTGATCGAGCAGACCGGCGTCGAGGAAGGATCGGTCCCGGTCCGCGCGATGAGCGGATGGCACGCCCCCGACAAGATCCTGGTCCGCTCCGCGGCCGATGACATCGATCGGCTCGAGAAGGCGTATCCGTCGATCCGGTTCGTCGACGTCGAGACCGAGGACCAGGCGATCGCGAATGCGGCCGGAGCCGACGCGATCATCGGATTCTGCAGTCAACGACTGCTCGATGCGGCTCCGGATGCACTCTGGATCCAGATCTTCAGCGCCGGCGCCGAGTACTGTACTCCCGTGTCCCAGGTCAGGAGCGGCAAAGTCGTCCTCACGAACATGCAGAAAATGTCCTCGCCGGTGCTGGCCGAACATGCCGTGGCCATGATGCTGAGCCTGGCGCGCGGCCTCGTCACCTGGGGCAAGGAGATGCACAGCGGCCAGTGGCTCGACAGCGGTCCAAAGGCGCCGAAGCTGGCCGAAATCGACGGACAGACCGTGCTGGTCGTCGGTCTGGGCGGAATCGGTACGGAAGTCGCGCGCCGCGCGGCGGCCCTCGGCATGCGCGTCACCGCGACCCGCCGGAGCTCACATGAAGGTCCGCCGTTCGTGGATTACGTCGGTCTCCCGGACGAGCTCGACAAGCTCGCCGCCGAGGCCGACTTCGTCGTCAACGCGCTGCCGCTGACGCCCGAGACCGAGGGCGTTTTCGACCAGGCCTTCTTCGCGGCGGTCAAGCCGGGTGCCTTTTTCATCTCCATCGGACGCGGCAAGAGTACCGTGACGAAGGACCTCGTCGCGGCCCTCGAGAGCGGCCGGATCGCCGGCGCCGGCCTGGACGTCACGGACCCGGAGCCGTTGCCGCCGGACAATCCGCTCTGGCAATTCGACAACGTCATCATCACGCCGCACGTCGGCGGCCGCGGCGGCGGCCGGACGCGGCATCGGGTCCTGCTCGAGGACAACATCCGCCGGTTCGTCGCCGGCGATGCGCTTTTGAACGTCGTCGATCCGCAACGCGGCTATTGACCCGAACGGACCCGAACCGCCCGTCACGCGGCTTTGCGCCCATCGCGCGGCGGGACGCCCGCATACTGGTGCTCGGCAGCCTGCCGAGCCGTCGCTCCCTGCAGGTGGGCGAATACTATGCACATTCGCGCAACGCGTTCTGGCCCATCATCGCCGAGCTGACGGGGGTGAGCGGTGCCTATGCCGAACGCTGCGCTGCGCTGACCGGGCGCCGGATCGCCCTGTGGGACGTGCTGGAGAGCTCCGAACGTCCCGGCAGCATGGACGCCGCGATCCGCCGGGACACGGCCCGGGCGAACGACTTCGACGCGTTCTTCGCCGAACATCCCCACATCGAACGCATCTGCTTCAACGGCCGCACGGCTGCCCGGTTGTTCAAGGAACTCGTGGAACCGTCGACCGGCACGTCCGGCGCGGAGTCGATCGTCCTGCCCTCGACGAGTCCCGCCTACGCCGCGCTGCCGTTCGAGGACAAGCTGGGGCGCTGGCGCGAGGCCCTTGCGCAGAAATTGTAGGAGCGGCGCTTATCGCCGCGACCGGTCGCGCTGTCCAGCAGCGCTCCTACAATGCGCTGTCGCCCGTCTCGCCGGTGCGGATACGCCAGACCTGCGCGAGTTCCGTGACGAAGATCTTGCCGTCGCCGACCTTGCCGGTCTTGGCGCTCTCGACGATGGTTTCGACGGTGCGCTCGACGAGGTCATCGGGAACCGCCACCTCGACCTTGGCCTTCGGCAGGAAGTCGACGACGTACTCGGCCCCGCGGTAGAGCTCGGTGTGCCCGCGTTGCCGGCCGAAGCCCTTGACCTCGCTTACGGTCATCCCCTGTATGCCGACCTCGCTCAATGCGTTGCGAACGTCATCGAGGCGAAACGGCTTGATAATCGCGGTGACAAGCTTCATCCAGTCTCTCTCTGCAGGTTGCTGTGCCGGTGCGCCTATGCTAGCAATACGGACACACCAAGTGTAGAAGGGCACGCCGGGAGCAAGTGACGGCTATGGCGATGTCAGCGCGACTCCTGAAGGAACCGGACGGCTTGCGGTACAACCCGGCCGCCGTCCTCTATGCCCTTGGCGGCTACGGGCTCGGGCTGGCAGGCATCATGGTTCCTTCGTGGCCGGTCAATCTGCCGGCGACGTTGTTGCTGGCCCATTCGATGGTCATCGCTGCCTACCTCATCCACGAATGCGGCCACAATCTCGTATTCCGCCGCGCACGCGACAACGCCCGGCTGGGACGTCTCATGAGCTGGGTGTGCGGCGCGGCCTACGGTACCTACGAAGACATGCGCTACAAGCACTTCCGGCACCACGTGGACAACGACGACGTGGTGTGGTTCCAATACGACGCCTTCTTCGAGAGGCATCCGGCGCTCACGCGCCTCACGCGGGCGCTGGAATGGTTCTACATTCCGGCGCACGACCTGATCATGCATTGCATCATGATCTTCACGTCTTTCGTCATACCGCAGCGCCGGGAGCAGCGCATCCGTAACGTAACGGTCATTTTGATTCGAGGCGGACTGTTCGCGGCCCTGGCGATGTGGTTTCCGCGAGCCGCGATCCTGTACGTCGTCGCCTACCTGCTGATGATGCACGTCTTGCGGTTCATGGACAGCCTGCAGCACGATTACCCGTACAGTCCGACCCTGTTCGACTACGTGCCCGCGCCGCACCGGGGCGACCGCGCATGGGAGCAGCGACACACGTTCAGCAACCCGCTGTCACTCCGGTTCGAGAAGCTGAACTGGCTGACGCTGAACTTCGGGTATCACAATGCCCACCATGCGGACATGAACGTGCCCTGGTACCGCCTGCCGACACTGCATGCGAACCTGACCGGCAACGACCCCGGCTGCGTGATCCCGTTCGGCGCCCAGCTCGCGCTGTATCATCGAAACCGTGTTGCGCGGGTCCACAACCCGCAACCCGAAGGCTATCCGCAGGGCGACGACTACCTGCGAGCGGCGAGGACCGGCGAGGGCGATATCGGCGGCAATGCCGCGTCGTTCCTGACCTCGTTCTAGCCGCAGTCCGCCGGCGGTATCAGCCGAGGGAAACTCTGATCAATTCGTCATTGCGAGGAGCGAAGCGACGCGGCAATCCACAGCTCGTTGATTTCAAACACTGGATTGCTTCGCTTCACTCGCAATGACGACTCCATTTCGAATTGATCAGAGTTTCCCTAAATCCCGGTGGGCGTCCAGGTCGTAGCCCTTGCCGTCCCTGGGCAGGGCGCTGCCTTCCTTGCGCCAGGTGAACACTCTCACCGGCGGCACGTTGCGCATCTCGTGCTCCACCGCGGGCTTGCCCATGACGGGCCGCGTATAGGCGGCGACCCGGTCGGTGAACTGATAGGCGACGAAACGGCCCCCCGGCGTCAGCGCCGCATCGATGGCTTCGACGATGCGGGCCGCCAGTGCCTTGGGCAGTGTGGAAAACGGGATCCCCGAGACGACCGCATCCGCGGCGGGCAGCCCGCGCTGTTCGAGCTGCGCGACGAGCGTGCTCGCGCAGCCGTGTACGACGTCGAGGCGAGGATCGCCGATCCGGCCGAGGCCATCGACGAAGGCCGCCGTGCGCTCGATTGCGATCAGGCGTCCGTCCTGGCCCATGGCTTCCAGCAGAGTCCGCGTGATGCCGCCCGTGCCGGCACCGAGTTCGACCACGGCGCGGGCCGAGCCTACGTCCGCGGCCCGTACGACACGCCGTTCGAGGAACGAGGAGCTGGGGAAGACCGAGGCGATGACACGCGGTGATTTGAGGAAAGCCTGAAGAAACATCCAGTTATCGCGTGCCATCTCGAGCTGACTCCCTGGGTTCAATCGCTGACTCGCGCGGCGCTGCACGCGGCCGGGTAGGCTATTCGATATAACATAGTAGCAAGAAGGTCAAGAACGGGACGCCGGAGTGAGCACGGTTTTCGAGGTGCCGGCATGGCACGATGCCGTCGCCAGGCTGGTAGAAGGCGGTGATGCAGAGTCCACGTGTGACGCCCTGATCGACGCGATCGGACTCGCCGTGAACCACGAGGGTACCTGTCTGCTCGCGTTCCACGCCGACGCCCCTCCCGAAGTGATCCACCACACGATAGAACCCGCCGCGGCGAGTCTCTATCTCGACCGCTACCTCGCGGGGCCCTACCTGCTCGATCCCCTCTACGAGCTGGCGCTGCGCGTCGACAAGCCCGGCGTATGCCGGTTCCGGGAACTGACGCCCGATCGGTTCCGCTCGAGCGAATACTACCGACAATACTGCGAACGGACACATCTGCTGGACGAGATGGATTTCCTGGTCGACGTCGCTGCGGGAACGACCGTCGTCCTCGTCGTCGGGCGGCGCGCGAAGATGTTCAGCAAGGCGGAACTCACGCGGCTGCGGCTGATCGCGGCGACCGTCCGGGCCGCCATGCGCAAGATCTGGGGCCGCTGGGCCAGCGAACACAGCGGCGCGAGGCGAGACGAGAGCCTGCACGAACGCCTGACGCGGTGTTTCGAAAATTTCGGCGAGACGGCGCTGACCGACCGCGAACGCGAGATCACCCAGCTGTTGCTGCGCGGCCACTCCGTCAAGTCGATCGCGCGCGAACTCGACATCGCGCCGGGCACCGTCATGGTCCACAAGCGAAACCTGTTTGCCAAGCTCGGCATCAGTTCCCAATACCAGTTGTTCTCGCGGTTCATCGAAGACCTGTCACGTCCGTAGGAGCGCTATTCGCCGTCTCCAGGGCATTAATCAGCGCGACGGTCGCGGCGGCGAGCGCCGCTCCTACAGGCGCTGCGGATGCTCCGGCAACTTGCCTTCCCCGTACCCGCCTTATGGTATTCAGACGTCTCCGTCCTGGGCCGACAATGGAGGCCCTCTCCTGAAGGGTGAACGCTCATGCTGGATTTCGACTTCGGGCTCGGCGAGGACATCGACCTGTTGCGCGACACGGTGCGCGGTTTCGCGGCCGACCGTATCGAGCCGCTCGCGCAGAGCATCGATGCGGACAACCGCTTCCCGAGAGAGCTCTGGACCGAACTCGGCGAGCTCGGGCTGCTCGGGATCACCGTCGAGGAGGAATTCGGCGGGGCCGGGCTGGGGTACCTGGCGCATGTCGTGGCGATGGAGGAGATCAGCCGCGCCAGCGCTTCGTTGGGCTTGTCCTACGGCGCGCATTCCAATCTCTGCGTCAACCAGATCCGGCGCTGGGGAAACGACGACCAGAAATCGCGGTTTCTGCCGAAACTGGTGTCGGGCGAGCACCTCGGGGCGCTGGCGATGAGTGAAACGGGCGCCGGATCGGACGTCATGGCGATGCGCACGACGGCCGTTCGGGACGGGGACCACTACGTGCTGAACGGCGCCAAGATGTGGATCACCAACGCGCCCGGCGCGGACGTGCTCATCGTCTATGCCGTCACGGACGCGCAGGCGGGCAGCCGCCGGCTGAGCGCCTTCATGGTCGAGCGCGGCATGGCCGGGCTCTCGACGCCCGGCAAACTCGACAAGCTGGGTATGCGCGGCTCCGATACGAGTGAAGTCCTGCTCGAGGACTGCCGCGTGCCGGCGGCGAACCGGCTGGCGCAAGAAGGGCAGGGTGCGGCGATCCTGATGAGCGGTCTCGATTACGAGCGCGTGGTGCTCGCCGGCGGTCCGCTCGGCATCATGCGCGCCTGCCTGGACATCGTATTGCCGTACGTCCACGACCGCTCGCAGTTCGGGCAATCGATCGGCGAGTTCCAGCTCATGCAGGCGAAGCTCGCCGACATGTATACGGCGATGAACAGCAGCCGGGCCTACGTGTACGCCGTCGCGCGGGCCTGCGATCGAGGCGAGACTACCCGTTTCGACGCCGCCGGCTGTATCCTGATCGCCGCGGAGAAGGCCACCTGGATGGCATTGCAGGCAATCCAGGCGCTGGGCGGTAACGGTTACATCAACGAGTATCCGGCGGGTAGGCTCTTGCGCGATGCCAAGCTCTACGAAATCGGTGCCGGTACGAGCGAGATCCGGCGCATGCTGATCGGGCGCGAGTTATTCAATGCCAGTACTTAAGTCCAGGGTCGACACGTCTTCCGGGGAATTCCAGCAGAATGCGGCCGCCAACGTCGAGCTCGCCGCCAGGCTGCGCGAGGTCAGTGCGCAGATCGCCACGGGCGGTCCGGCGCGTTCGCGCGAACGGCATCTCGTGCGCGGCAAGCTGCTGCCGCGCGATCGGGTCGACGCGCTGACCGACGATGACTCGCCGTTTCTCGAGATAGGCTTGCTTGCCGCGTACGGCGTATATGCCGACGAGGTGCCGGCCGCCGGCCTGATCGCGGGCATCGGTCGCGTGCAGAATACCGAATGCATGATCGTCGCGAACGACGCGACCGTCAAAGGCGGCAC
>JBAUVS010000216.1:0-6838 GCA_049583345.1 Woeseiaceae bacterium | reverse complement strand
CGCAGCCGGCGTCGAGTCTTTCGTCGCCGACCTCGCCGCCGCCTTCGACCGCGCCTTCATCGCGGCAATGCCGCGCGCGCCGCGCCGCGACGATACGCCGCAGCCGCTGTTTATCGTCGGCGCGCCGCGTTCCGGCACGACCCTGCTCGAGCGCATGCTGGCCTCGCATTCGGCGGTGCGAGCCGGCGGCGAGTTGCCGTTCATCGCCGACCTGCGCGAGTTCTCCGGGCGCCTGCTGCCGGGCCGCGGTTTCCCGTCCAATCTGCATGCGCTGTACGCCGCCGATTGCCGCCATGTCGCCGTGCTGTTCCGCGACTACTACCTCGCGCTGCGCGCCGAGCGTGGCGATTACGCAGACGGAGTCCGATTCGTGACCGACAAGATGCCGTTCAACGAGGTCTACCTGCCCCTGATCCGGATGGCGTTCCCGGACTGCCCCGTCGTCTTCCTCGTCCGCGACCGTCTGGACACGGCCGTGTCGATGTTGTTCAACAAGTTGAATCACGGTTTTCACTGTGCCTACAGGATCGACGACATCTTCCATCATCTCGATGCGGTGCGTGGCCTGGTGGAACACTATCGGCAACAATTCGATCCCGGCATCCTGGCGCTGGAATACGAGTCGCTGGTCGCCGACGCCGACGGCGCGCTTCGCCGCATACTCGACTACGCGGGCCTCGATTTCGAGCCCGCATGCCTGCGATTCTACGAAGACGACCGCTTCGTCGCCACGCCCAGTTACAGCCAGGTCGGCCGGCCGATCACGTCGGGCGCGATCGGCCGGCACAGGCACTACCAGGAGTTCATCGGCAAATTCGGCCGTTGACTCAGTAATTCATTCGCACGCCGAACCAGTAAGTGCGGCCATTGTCGTAGATGGCGCGCGGCCGGTCGTGGATATCCGCGAACTGCTGGATCTTCTCGTTGGTCAGGTTCACGCCGTCGAAGGTCAGGGCCCAGTTGTCGTTGATGTGGTACTGCAAGGACGTATCGAGCGAACTCAACGCGTCCTGGTCGAGGTGCGTGCTGCGATCGAAGGTCACGAAGAAGTCCGAGCGGTACGTATAGGCCAGTCGCGCGCTGAAGGATTCATTCTCGAAGAAGCCTGTCAAATTGTACTGGTTCTTCGAGTGGCCCGGCAGCGGGTCGCCGTTGTCGGCCTTCGCGTCGACGTAGGTGTAGTTGCCCTGCAGCCCGAAGCCGTTGGGCATGGTCCAGACACCGGCGACTTCGAAGCCGTAGGAGCGTCCGCCGCCGCCGTTGCTGCGCTCGTTGATCACGAACGGGCAGTTCCAGAGCGTGGGATCGGAACCGTCCTGGTTGCAAGAGGCATTGGGCTGGGTAGCGGACGTGATCTGCAGGATCTCGTTGACCGGATTGTCGGTGATGAAAGACTGGATGTCCTTGTAGAACACGGCCAGCGACGCTCCGGTCCGGTTGTCGGCGTACCACTCGACGGTGACCTCGGCCTGGTTGGCGCGGTACGGATCCAGGTCCGGATTGCCGCTCGTACCGGTCAGGGCTCCCGGGTTGAGGCTGGCGCGCGGCGTGATGTCGGTGAAATCCGGGCGCGTCATGACCTTGCCGGCGGCGAAGCGGTACTGCAGCGTGTCGGACGCCTCATAGACCAGGTTCACGCTCGGTAGCACGTCGTTATACGTGCGCTTCGCGGTGATTGGATCGTAGTTACCGAACGCATTGGATATCGAGCCGGTCGGACTCGACACGTTGCCACGCGAGGTCTGGTCGGTCTTGACGTAGCGAACGCCGAAATTGCCGCGCCAGGGACCGCTCGCGATGTTCGCCATCAGGTACCCGCCCAGCGTGTCCTCGTCCACCGAGAAACTCTGCTGCGGGTACAGGATGCGCGACGTGTTCTTCAGATTATTGAACAACAGCTGGCTCGTCGCCTTCTGGTCGATCTGCCAGTACGAGTCCAGCGTGCCCGCCGCAGCGACGTTCGACAGGAAGTCGTTCGGGGTCAGCGGACCGGCGAACGCGCTCGTCGGCGTCGTGTTGATCGGCACGTGGAAGCCGCCGTAGGTGGTCGCGTTGAAAACCAGCTTGCGCGTGTGCGCCGTGGACTTCACGCCGAACTCGAGCGAATCCAGCCAGCTGCTGTCGGTGAATTCCCGCTTCATGTCGGCGTAGACGTAGTCCTCGGAGTCGTCGTTCTTGATCTGGTGCAGCGAGCTGAAGATGAACTGCATGTCCGCCGGGTCGGTCGGGTCGATGTTGTTGAACGAGACCTGCGGCGCCGAGCCGCGCAGATCGTAGTCGTAGGAAGCCGGCGCACCGAATTCCACGAACGGTTGATTGTCCGTGTTGCCGTATGCGCTCGTGTGGCCCACGCGCAGTTTGCCCGACCAGCTGTCCGTGAATTGCACGTTCGTCAACAGGTCGACATCGGTCGTCTGCGCCTTGGCCTGCCGCTGGATCGCGTCGTAAACGGCACCGAAATCGGACGTGCCGCCGTTGAGGGACTCGACCGTGCCGGCCACGGCCGTGTCGTGTTCGACCGTCACGTTCGTGAGCGTGCCGCCGTTGCCGAGCGCCCGGTTGCCCCAGGTCAGGAAGTTCTCGTTAATGTTGTCGCCGGAGAACTCCGAATACAGCCCGGTCAGGTTGAACTCGAGCCTGTCGCTGGGCTTGAACTGCAGAGCGACGTTGCCGCCGGTGCGGATGCGGTCCTGCTGGAAGAGCGCGGAGCCGATGAGCGTCGGAAACTGCACTTCCTGCGGGCCCGCGCCGACGTCGACGGTGACGGGCATGTAGCCGAGAACTTCGACGCCGTCGCGGCGCACCGAGCGTTCCTGCCGCACCAGGGCGCCGAGGATCCCGAAGGTGCCGTCGTCGTTCTTCCAGCTCGCCAGCGCGGAAGCATAGGGATCGTTCTTGCCGGCGCGGTCGTTGTAGACCGTCTGCGCGTTAAGAAAGAACTGGTTCTTGTCGAGGTCGAGCGGATTGCGGGACTCCACGTTCACGGTGCCGCCGATGCCGCCTTCCTCGACGTTGGCCTGCGCGCTTTTCATGACCTCGACCTTGCCGATGATGTCGGACGGCAACATCAGGTAGTTGAAGCTGCGGGTCGTGTTCAACTGATCGAGGATGAACCAGTCGGCCGTCGCGAGGGCGTGTCCGTTGTACAGGGTGCGGGTGAGGTTCGGCGCGGTGCCGCGGATGCTGACGCGTTCGCCTTCGCCGAATTCGCGGTTGATCACGACGCCGGGGATGCGCTGGACGGCTTCAGCAAGATTCTTGTCCGGGAACTTGCCGACGTCTTCCGCCGACACGTAGTCGGCGACCGCATTGGAGGCGCGCTTGGCGGTCAGCGACTCCGCGATGCTGCGGCGATAGCCGGTGACGACGATTTCCTCCATGGCGCCGCCGGCGCTGCCACCGCCCTGTTGCGTCGTCTGTTGTGCTTGTACCGGCGTATTGTTTGCATACAGTGCTATGGCGACTGCAGTGGCAAGCGTGGTGGATCGATTGAGTTTCATGGACGTATCCCCCGATTCGTTCGTTGACCTTGCACACCGGGCCGTCTGCTATTGGTACGGACCAGTATTGACAGATATTAATACCACTTTAGCCCAATTTCCAGTGCAATCGCGGGATTGCACGACATGCGCAGTTAATATGCTGTAATTTAATGGAATATTTCGAAATTTCTCATCGAACTCGATTTCTATCTGGATATATTGGTTCTATATTGGTTATAGTGTCGGTGTCCGTCGATGGCTGATCAGGAATCGGGCATGAAGAAAACAAGCGCCAAGTTGCGGAACATCGACCCCGAGCGGCAGCAGCCGCTGTACCGGCAGATCCAGGCCATTCTGCGCGAGGCCGTCGCGGACCGAACGCTGCGCCCGGACGACGCGCTGCCGCCGGAACGCGAGCTCGCCGCCCAGTACGGCGTCTCGCGCATTACGATCCGCAAGGCCATCGAAGGCCTGGTTGCCGAGGGCGTGCTCGACACGCACCATGGATCCGGCACGTTCGTCCGCTCGCGCGTGGAGAAGAACTTCGCGCAGCTGACGTCGTTCTCGGAGGAGATGCGCGCACGCGGGATGACGCCGAGCAGCGTCTGGCTGAACCGCTCGGCCGGCCACGTCAACCCCGAAGAGGCGTTGAAGATGCGCGCGAGTCCGGGAACGCGGGTCTATCGCTTCAGCCGTATCCGCCTGGCAAACGATGCACCGATGTCCATCGAACATGCGACCGTGCTCGCGAGTTGCCTGCCCTCGCCCACTGCCGTCACGGAATCGCTGTATGCGGCACTGCATGCAACGAACAACCGGCCCGTGCGTGCCCTGCAACGACTCAGCGCGCTGCTCCTCAACGAGGAACAGGCCGACTTGCTCGGCGCGACCCCCGGCGCCGCCGGCTTGCTCGTGGAGCGTGTCGGGTACAACAAGGACGGCCTCGCCATCGAGTTCTCGCAGTCCTTCTATCGCGGAGACACCTACGACTTCGTCGCCGAACTGAGCATCTCGGACCAGGCGTCGAGATGACAACGATGTTCGAAGAGGCTCTCGAAGCCGCGCAAGTCGTGCGTGCGCAGCTCGCCGCCAATGCCGGCATCATGGCACGCATCGGTGCCCGGCTGCGCCGCAGCGAACCGCCGCTGATCGTCACCTGCGCCCGCGGCAGCTCGGATCACGCCGCGACGTATGCCAAGTACCTGTTCGAGAGCCGGACCGGCATCTTCACGGCGTCGGCCGCGCCGTCCATCAACTCCGTCTACGGCAAACAGATGAAGGTGGACGGTGGACTGTGCCTGTTCATCTCCCAGTCGGGAGTCAGCCCCGACCTGCTCGCCGTGGCGCGCGCCGCGAAGCGGGCCGGCGGCTATGTCGTCGCCTGCGTGAACGTAGCCGATTCGCCGCTCGCCGAAATCGCGGACGACGTCGTCGAGCTGCATGCGGGACGCGAGAGGAGCGTCGCCGCGACGAAATCGTTCATTGCGTCACTGAGCGCGGTGTTGCAGCTCGTCGCGTACTGGCAGGACGACGACGAGCTGCACACGGTATTGGGCGGCCTGCCCGACCGGCTGCGCGACGCCTGGGACTGCGACTGGAGCCCGGCGCTGGACGTCTTTGCGGCCTCACCGGGACTGTTCGTCCTCGGCCGCGGCATCGGCCTCGGCATCGCGCAGGAGGCCGCGCTGAAACTGAAGGAAGTCTGCGGGCTGCACGCCGAGGCCTTCAGCGCCGCCGAGGTGCTGCACGGACCGATCGCCATTGCGGGCCGTGCGTTCCCGGTACTCGTGTTCGCCCAGCACGACCAGACCCACGACGGCATCGCGCGACTCGCCGACCGCCTCGCCGAACACGGCATCACGGTCGTCGGCGCGGGGCTGGACCGCCGCGCCGCCGTCGAGCTGCCGACGATCGCAAGCCACCCCGCCATCGAGCCGCTGCTCGAGATCCAGAGCTTCTATCGCATGGCATTTTCGCTTTCGTTGCGGCTCGGGCTCGATCCCGATCACCCGCCCTTCCTGTCCAAGGTTACGGCGACGGTCTAGGAGCCTGTCCGAGTAATGACGACACATGCGTTCATCAACGGCAGGGTATTGAGCGGCGGACAGGTCCGCGACGACGCCGTCGTCGTCGTGGCGGATTCGCGGATCGAACGCATCGACACCGCGGACGCCCTGCCCGACGACTGCGACGAGGTGCACGATCTCGACGGACGCTATCTCCTGCCGGGCTTCATCGATATCCAGGTCAACGGCGGCAGCGGCGTGCTGTTCAACGACCGGCCGGATACGGAGGCCATCGAGGCGATTGCCGCCGCGCACTATCGATTCGGTACGACCGGTTTCCTGCCCACGCTGATCAGCGACGAACTCGACGTCGTGCGGCGCGCCATGGTCGCCACCGACGCGGCGATTGCCAACGGCATCGCCGGCGTCATCGGCATCCATGTCGAGGGGCCGTTCCTGAACCCGGAACGCCGCGGCGTACACGACGAGCGCAAGCTGCGGCAGCTGACGGTCGCGGTCGCGGAGGCGTTCGAACCGATCCGGAACGGCCGCACGCTGCTGACGATCGCGCCGGAGGCCGCGGAACCGGAAGCCATCCGGGTCCTTGCGCAAAAAGGCTTCGTCGTGTCCGCCGGCCACAGCGACGCGACCTACGAGCAGACGATCGCCGCAATCGGCCAGGGCCTGCGCGGCTTCACGCACCTGTTCAATGCGATGTCGCAGATGCGCGTCCGCGAACCCGGTGTCGTCGGTGCCGCCCTCGACGACGAGCACACCTGGGCCGGGATTATCGTCGACGGCCACCACGTCAGCCCGGCGTCCGTGCGCATTGCCTGCCGCTGCAAGGGGCCCGACCGCATCATGCTCGTTACCGACGCGATGCCCCCTGTGGGTTCGGCGCTGACCGAGTTCTCGTTGCTCGGCAGGCGCGTCGTCGTCGAGGACGGCATCTGCCGGGACACGGACGGCACGCTCGCGGGCACGGCGATCGGCATGTCGGATGCGTTCCGCAACATCATCGGGATTACCGGCTGTACGATTGCCGACGCATCGCGCATGGCGAGTCTCAGCCCCGCGACCTTCCTGGGCATCGACGGCATGACGGGCTCTATCGAGCCCGGCAAGCGCGCCGACCTGATCGTCGCCGACGAAGATTTCAACGTGGCGATGACGATGATCGGCGGCCGCGTCGTCTGGGCCGCCGACCAGGCCCTGGCATCCGCTTGAGGTATCAGGCGGCGGCGAACTGGCGCACCCGCGACGCCAGCATCGCATTCATCTCGCGGCCGTGCTCTTCGCCTTTTTCTTTCGTTCGCCTTGCTCGCGGCCGAAGCTCACGCGGTCCCGGCC
>JBAUVS010000215.1:0-3854 GCA_049583345.1 Woeseiaceae bacterium | reverse complement strand
TTTCTATCGTACCGCAAGCGCTCAATTTTCGGGATCCTCTTTTTCTTGTCGGACCGTCTCGTCCTGAAACTCCGGGGAATATCGTTGGTTGCTCATGGCCCTTCTTCCTGTGCGTGTAGAATAGGCCAGAAGTGTCCGTGGAACCCAGGTCAGTCCAAACGAAGAATCGCACTGTTCGATAAACCAACGGCACTCAGTTGCCTCCTAACGCCTCAATAACCGGCAGCCAAATGAAGCGAAGCGCAATGTAGGCTGTCCGGCGCCGAAGGCGCGAAGTTGATTGATTTGTTAGGTAAATTCAACATGCAACCTCCATTCAGGAGAATTGCTTGAGTAGCTACTGGTTTCAGAGTATTCACTTATATAGCTATAGCCATCTCCGCGCCCAGAGAGATCATCAAGGTACGTCTGTAAATTAGCCAGCACACTGCTGCTGCCAATAACTCTTAAAATGGTGCGATTATTCCAGTCGTCAATGGAGTAGTACTCATTCGTTTCGTTCTGGAGAGATGTAAAAAGCTCACTCTCTGACTCGTCTCGAACAATCTGTACTGAAATATCAGACACCGACAGCAGCAGCGTCGGTTTTTTTGAGGTAATAGCTTTACCAACAAAATCAGCAAAAAGTAAATAGTCTTCCGGCTTGCCGTATACGACAAGGTCATCAATCAACCCATTTGACCGGAATATTTGCCTTGCTTCGATTTTCACTAATTGTTCACCTAACGTTTGTTAGACGGCATTCCACCCGCCGTGACATCTGCCAAGATCTAAGCGGTCGACACCGATAGTCAATGTTCAACATCGTCAGTACTCTTCCTGTGCCATGGATATGTTCCGAAGAATGCAACGTACAAAAAGATGTATCCAGAGACGATGCTGGCAAAGAGCATGAGATTTAGCTTTATGCCACCGTTCTGTGACGCGTTGAATGCGATAGCCGCAAATCCCAACATACCGATGATCCCGCTGAGAACTCGGATGAACGGCGAAACCCACTTTCGTCTATTCATGGCTCTCTTCTCGATCACCGCTATTCACGCCGATATGAGCCAACCTCCTTTCGGAAGCGATTGCCGTGCTGCCTAACGTTTGAGCTGAGCGCCGCGCGCGCTGTTTCTAATTACTGGCACTTTACTCCCACGCGTGCGTTCCAACGATTTGTTAGGCTCCCGACACACGCGATCAGGCGACGTCGAGTAGCGCCTTCGGATTCTTGTGCGCAATCAGCAAAAGTGTACGGGCAGCTCCAGATGGCGCTCTCCGTCCCTGCTCCCAATCCTGGAGAGTCCGAACCGAAACACCTAGCAGCGCCGCGAAGCGCGTCTGCGACAAACCGGTTCGCTCTCGGATTTCCGCAACCGCCGGTACGTTGATAACGCGACCGGACTTCCCCGCCTTCAACTCTCGGATTCCCTCGAGAATCTCAGCACCAATATCACGCTTCTTAGTCATCCTCAATTTCCTCTCGGATCCGATTGAGCACGTGGCCCGGAATCGAGTCAGCGACGTTCTTCGGAGACATCGTCAACATCCAAATGACGCCGTTTTCCCGACGCACGAAGTAGATGACCCGGTAACCGCCGCGCTTTCCGCGACCGGGCGCGGCCCAACGAAGCTTTCTCACTCCACCGCTGCCGCGGATTACAGTGCCAAGCTCCGGGTCTCGCATTAGCTCTCGTTGAAGCTTGGCATAATCGTCGTCAGAGAGGTATTCCTCAACTGGGCGTGAGAACTGCCGAGTTTCAATGAAGCTGAACACTTGCCTATTATACGGCAGTGCCGTATAGTGTCAAGCTGCCAGTAGGTCCGAAAGGGGAGCCTAACGCGCGCGTTAATCCGCGAGCAAAGAGGGCGCCAAGCGCCGCCTTTGAGAGTCGGAGTTGAACGCGTTGTTATGTTTCATAAGGGTTGGGGAGGACGAATACGACTCCTTCTACTGATATTTTGAGACTTCCATTGAGCGATTCGTCTCGCCAAGAACTGCCTGTGGATTTCATTCGGGAGATTTCCTCTGGCGAAACTGTCATCGCGCTTTGTCGAGAGCCGACACCGAGGTTCTCGAACATAATGTCGTCAAGGTCTTTGACGCTTCCGCCTTTTGGATATGGCAACTCTTCAATTTCGACTTTTTCCTCAGTGGTTCGAATTTGCCAAAGCTTTGACTCGGTGAGCCATAGCTGATAGCTGCTAGGTCGTTTAGACCCTTTTGCGGTAGTTATAGGAGACATAGCTAATATGCCGCCGCCAGTCGGTATGGCCATTCGAGAGGACGACTCCTTGAAAAAGGTGAATTCCTTCTGTTCCGTTTCGATTTTTGATTCTGGCTCCTTTAAAACCGCCTCAGATGGATTTTTAAATTTCGGTTCCTTTGTGTGTGTTGCGTACGAAGTCATTTGGCTTGGCAACACAAAGTACATGCCTATCGCCCAGACAACGACAAATGAAATTGCTAGGCCGCCCCCAAAAACCAACCCTTCGAGAAATTTCTTTAGCACCACTGCCCCTTACAAAGAAACATAACGCCCAGCATCAGCGGCAGCTGAAAGCCGTCCGCTGCATGCTGTTGTTAGCTGGCGCGACAATATGACTATACCTTGCGTACGGGGTAGCGTAGGTGGGTTACTCCGACGCCAGCAATGACCGTCGGATTGCCCAGAACGGCTGGTATGTGAGCGAGGTGGTCAAAGAGTCGAACACCAGAGCCAAGAAGAAGTGCTGCGACGTCGACATGAATTTCGTCGAGTAGGCCAGCATTCAACAACTGCTGGATGGTGTTAGCGCCGTGGGCCCCTACGGACTTCCCAGCGGCAGCGGCTTTGGCTTGCTCCACGGCACTCTCGATGCCGTCGGTCACGAAGTTCACAGTCGAGTTGGGTCTCGGCCATCCGGCGGGAACACGGTGGGTCAACACGAACGCCGGCCCCCAGGCGTGATTTCCGCCCCAGCCGTCAGCGGTCTCGAACGTGCGCCGGCCGGTGAGTACGGAACCGAGTTCTGAAATGAGTTCGCGGTATTGCCTGGCGCTCGCTTCAGACATCTTGAGCGTCATAGGGTCCGACCCACCGGTCTGAACTTCTGTGTCCCCCGAGTTCATGTACCAACCCATCACTTCGGCCACGCCACCGTTGCCGTCGGCGACATAGCCGTCGAGCGACATTGACATGACTGCAATCACTTTCGACATTGCGATGCTCCTTTCTTTTAGTGCCAGCTAACGCTCGGTATCAGCGGCGGCGCGATGCCGCATGTGCCTTGGCACTTTATGTCTGAACGACCGCTGCATGCCGTTGTTAGCCGATGGCACGACGCCTCCTACCGATCAATCACCAAAGTCGCGCCCAGGAGGTGCAGCATCTCCGCACCATTTGGCTTCACCTCGACCCGCTGCCGGACGCCACGAACCCGCACGATGATGCTCGCTCCCCTGCCCGCGACGCCTTTGAGATAGCGGCGCTCATGCTGGAGCAGACCCCACAGCCAAACTAGATGCTCATTCAAGGACGCCTCAGCTGGCAGCGCCGATTGAAGCACGATGTCATCCCCTTCGATGGTGGCAAACGGCAAGCGCTTGCGAGTCGTTTCTGCCACCGCGGAAACACCGCCAATTCGGAGTTCGACATTCATGAAGTCGGCTAACGTCGAAGCTCACCGGCACTTGACGCAGTCCGCCCGGAGCGGCAGCGCAAGGCGGGCTGGGTCAAGTGTCCGGTGCAGCGATTTGTTAGGCGCCGCATCACGACAGCTTGCTCGACACCAACCGATTGATACTGACTCCGGACTCTGCAGCTTTGATCGCCAGCATTCGGTGTACTTCCGGGGGGACGCGCACCATAAACTTGCCGCTGTAAGAT
>JBAUVS010000214.1:0-2646 GCA_049583345.1 Woeseiaceae bacterium | reverse complement strand
CGGTTGCCCTCGAGCATGCGCTCGGCCATGCCGACGATGTAGCCGTCGCCTTCGGGTGCATCGCGGTGACGCGGCACGAAACAGGGTTCCTGCAATGCGACGTCGTCCCCCGCGAAGAAAGACCGGGCCGTGCGCGTCGCGTGGTCGAACATCGTGTAGTGATTGTTCGGACGCATCGGACGGTCGGCGGACGCCGGGTGCGGTGGCCTCGAATAATCGATCGTGGGCATGAAACCGTAACGGTAGGGCACGGTCTGGTAGCGGTCGTCCTGGCGCGGCAGGACGCCGTTGTTCGGGTACAGCACTTCCATGTCGTAGCGTTCCGCTTTGGTCGACAGGTCGACGGACAGGCGCGTCACCACCCCGGCGGCGCCGGCCGGGTCGAACGGTTCGCCGTAGCGGTTGGGGATGAACGGGAACTGGTTCTTGCGCGCCATGTCCATGTCGACGTAGCAGGTGTCGCCGTCCGACCAGGCGCCCATCACGTGGGTCGCGCAGCGTTCCGGACCCCGGAACCAGCGCAGGTCGCTGCCGTCACCGCCGCGCCGCATGACGCCGAACCAGGTCGGCAGCTTCGAGTCCCATGCGAAATGCGGGCCGGCGTTGGCGACCAGGTCGGCGTCGTACGCCATCGGGATAACGAGGAACGCGACGTGCCGCTGGGTCACCGCGAAGTCGTGCAGCATGCCGGCATAGGGCACCTTGATCCACGCCTCCCAGGCGATGTCGTTGTCGCGATCGATGGCATAGACCGCGACGTCGTCGGTGCCGAGCCCTTTCGCCTCGTAGCCGAAGCCGATCATCTCGCCGCTGCCGCGATCGAACTTGGGATGCGCGGTAAACGTCTCGCTCGTCAGCTTGCCGTCGAAGGTCAGGCAATCGTCGACGGTCTCGAGCGTGAGCGGGTCCAGCGCGACCGGCGGGCTGTCTTCCTTGAGGGCGAGCAGCTTGCCGGCATGGAAACAGACGGTCGTATTGGCCGTGCCGCGGCTCAGCCCCTTCACGGCCGGGTCGTCGGTATGCGGGTTCCGGTACATGCCGAACAGGGCGCCGCGTGCCTCGCGCTGGGCCTTGTAGCGTTGCGTGCGGACGTAGCGTGACTTGAGATCCACGTGGCCGTCCCCGAAGCGGAACAGGCTGACGTGGCCCTCGCCGTCGAACGGGATGTTGTCCGGAAACTTCGGCGGGTACTGGAAGTCGGGACCGACGCGATAGAAGCAGCCGGCGAGGCCGTCCGGTATCCGCCCCTCGACGTCGCAGTCGACGATATCGACTTCCGCGCGGAACGGCATGCCGATGCCGGGCGGGCGTTTCGGGAAATGTACGCTCATGGCGCGCCGGACGCGGTTCAGTTGTCGAAGCTGTACTGCTGGCGGTACTCGCGAGGCGTCAGGCTGTACCGCGAGCGGAACACGCGCCCGAAATGCGTCGCGCTGCTGAAGCCGTGGTCGAACGCGATCGAGGTGATCGTCCGCTTGCGCTGTGACGGCGCCGTCAGCGCCCGTGCGCAGTCCTCGAGACGGCGCCGCAGTATGTAGCGCGCGATGGTCTCTTCCTCGTCCGAGAACAGGTGATGCAGGTAGCGCGTCGTGATCCGGAAGGTCTTCGCGATCTGCGTCGGCGTCAGCGTCGGGTCGCCGAGGTTCTCTTCGATGTAGTTGATGATGCGAACGCGATGTGCGGCGCCGAGCGAGTTGTGGTCGATCGACGAGCCGAGCTCCTGCCGGTAGGCGTTCGCCACGAGCCCGAGGATCGCATCGGTGACGCCGGCATTGACCTCGAAGCCCTTGTCTTCGAGACAACGCCGCCAGACCAGCGACAGGAACTCGGACAACAACGCGCCGATGCCGGTGCTGCCGCGGATCGGCATCGCGGTGACGCTCTGGGGATACTGCAGGTAACGGCGCATCAGCTCATCGGGGATACCGAACACGAGCATGCGATTGGGCTTCTCGAACACGATCTCGTACGGCCGGCTGTTGTCACAGATCGTGATGTCGCCGGACGCAAGGCGCGCCTCGCGCCGATCCTGGCGATTGAGGCTCTCGCCGTCGAGCTGCAGATGCAGGAAGTGGATATGCAGTTTCGTGGCCGCGGCCTGGGCGCGCGTGTGCCGGACGATCTGCGGATCCGAATAGACCTCGGCGATGCGCAGCGGACTGTTGACCGCGCGCGTCAGGCGTTTGCTGAAGTCGGTGCCGTTGGCGGCGGTGGCGCGGGCGGAGGAGAACGAGGCCCACGCGATATCGTTCCAGCATTCGATCTTGTGTCGCGGCGCCAGTCCCGATGCCGACAGCGTTTCCAGCTGAATCATGCCTGCCCCCCTGGTTTCTTTGACACCTCAACAGGCCAATACTAAACTGCAACGTACCGAACCGTACGGTTTGGTTTCCGGATTGTCAAACTGAAAAATTTCGTCCGGGTATGAATTATCTTGCCGATGTGGGGGGCACGAGATGTTGGCAAGTCGCGACCGCGACAGTATCGCCAGGGCCTATCCGGAGCCGCGTTTATTGATCGGCGGGCGCTGGCTCGACGGGGCGGGTCGCCCGACCGGGCCCGTACTCGATCCGGCCACCGAGGCGGTACTGGCCGAGCTGCCGCACGCGACGACGGCGGATCTCGACGCGGCGCTCGAAGCGGCCG
>JBAUVS010000213.1:0-4114 GCA_049583345.1 Woeseiaceae bacterium | reverse complement strand
GGGCTGAAGCCGTCCCGCGTGATTAACTTACCGATCCCGGTCCCAGAGCACCTCGGTGCCGCCTTCGGCGCGGGCGAGGACGCGGGCGATGACGAACAGCAGGTCCGAGAGCCGGTTCAGGTACCTGATGACCTCGGGCCGGACGGTCTCTTGCCTGGCCAGCGCGATCGTCGTGCGCTCGGCCCGGCGTACGATGCAGCGTGCGAGGTGACAGCGCGCGGCGGCCTCGCCGCCGCCCGGCAGTATGAACTCGGCGAGCGCCGGCAAATCGGCGTTGAATGCGTCCAGCCGGGACTCGAGCCGCTCGACGAAGCCGGGGCCGATCGCGGCGTGGCCGGGGATACAGAGTTCGCCGCCGAGCTCGAACAGGTCGTGTTGCACTTCGGTCAGCGCGGTGCGGACGGCATCGGGCACGGACGGGGAGGCCAGCACGAGGCCGATGGCGCTGTTGGCCTCGTCGACGGTGCCGTACGCATCGACGCGCGGGCTGTCTTTCGGTACGCGCGTGCCGTCGCCGAGTCCGGTCGTGCCGTCGTCGCCGGTGCGCGTATAGATCTTGCTCAGTCGTTTTCCCATCTCAGTCCCGGCGGTATCTTAACTCGACGTACGCACCGCGTCCGGGCATGCGGAACCCGTCGGCCGTCTGGTAGTCCGTGTCGAACAGGTTCTCGATGCGGGCATTGAAGGTGAAGTCACGGCCGATGGGCAGCTCGGCAGTCAGGTCGACGAGGGCATAGCCGGGCAGGCGGACGTTTCCGAGGTCGACGCGATCGCCGCTCGCCAGGACGGCGACGCCGAACCGGTTGCGGCCGGCGTCGACCGTCCAGGACAAGGTCCCGCTCTGTTCGGCACGGCGCAGCAGGCGCTCCCCCGTCGTGGCGTTGTCGGCGTGCTGCCTGACGAGCTCGGCGTGGACCGCGAAGTTGTCGCCGCGATAGTCGTAGCCGAGTTGGGCGCCGCGGATCCGGGTGCGGTCGACATTCTCGAGCAGGAAAGACTGAAAATCGAACTCGATCAGGTCGTCGATGTCGTTCGCGTACAGCTCGAAATCGACGCTGTGACCGTTCGGCGACGCGTAGCGCAGGCCGAGCTGTGCCTCGTCGGCGACCTCCGGAGAGAGGTCGGGATTGCCGCCGAAGCCGAACCGGTCCGTCGCGTCCGGCGCGCGAAACGCGTGACCCAGGCCTGCGTTCAGGGTCCAGGCGTCGCCGATATCCCGTGCGTACTCGGCATTCCAGGTCGTGTGCCGGCCGAAGGTCTCATGGTCGGTCACGCGCAGCGCGAGGAAGGCGCGCTGCGGGCCGTGCGACCACTGGTCCTGAAGGAAGGCGGCCCGCACCCTGGTGGGTTCGTCAAAGCCGCTGCCGAACGACAGTGTCGATGCGTCCTCGTCGACGCCGTAGAGACCGGCCGTCAACACGTGGCTGGACATCGCATAGCTGTACTGCCAGTCGATGCTCGTGCGTTCGGACCGGACGAAGTCGTCGCTCTGATTCTGGCGGATATCGTCCAGCATGTGAGACAGCACGAGACGGCTGCTGCCGTGCGCCGACAGGCGGCCGTTCCACTCGAGCGCCGTCGTCGCGTTGTGATAATCCTGGTCCACTGGCGTCAGGAAGAAATCCAGGTATTCGACGTTGCCGCGCGCCTCCCAGTGATGGAGGATCAGGTCCCCGTCGCCGACGGGATGCGAGGCATACAGGCTCGCCGACAGGTTGTCGTAGCCGCGGGCGACGTCGGAATCCGTGCGCGGCGGGAAGCCGTCCGTGGACTGACCGTCGAGCGTGATGCCGAATTCGCCGAGCGAGCCGCGATCGCCGGCCGAGAAGAAAGCGGAGCGCGTGTCGTCGCTGCCCATCCCGAATCCCGTCTCGACATAACCGTCGTCCGGGCGGCGCGTGATGACGTTGATCACGCCGCCGATCGCATCGGTGCCGAACAGCGCCGAGCGGGCGCCCTTGACGACCTCGATGCGTTCGATCAGTTCCGGGGCGATATGCTGTATCGGCGCGCCGCCCACGGTGCCCGGGTTGATCCGCACGCCATCGACCAGCACGAGCGTGTGATTGCTTTCGGTGCCGCGCAGGAACAGGGAGGTGGCCTGCCCCGGCCCACCGTTGCGGCCCAGGTCGACGCCGGCCTGGAAGCGCAGCAGGTCCGCGAGGTCGTTGGCCAGTGACAGTTCGATGGCGTCCCGCGTGATGACCGTCACGGGCACGGTCGCGTCCGCGAGGGGGATCTCCGTTCGCGTCGCGGTGACAACGAGGGTTTCGTGAGGCGTGCTGCGAGACGTGTCCTGCGTCGTTTCGTCCGGAGTGGGCCGGTCCGTGGCATGGACCAAAGGCGAAAGTGACAGGACGATGAGCGCCGCCGGGAATCGGAAGCTGTACATGTTGGCTCTCCAGTGCGTGCCGCCCGCACGCGTTCCTTTTCGTTGAGTTCGCGGTCTGGAGAGTCTGGCCGGACGGCCCGCATGGCACGCCCGCCATGCGCCCTCCGCGCCGATAGCGTGTTCACGAGGCCGGTCTCCGGGCTGACGAGCGGACTTGCGTCCTTGCCGTAGCGCCTTCCCGCGAGCGCAGGTCTTGCGTTTCGCAGTGGCTCCGGCCGTTGGTTCCAGACCGGGGGCTACGGTTTGACTCGATCACCGTTGCGGGGGCAGCGCCGGATTTGTCGTGAGCCGTCCTGAACTCACGCCGCACCGGCTTCCCGTTCACCCGATCCTGCCGAATCGGGCTCACCTGGTGAGCTTCGTACCATAGGTGCGCCCGCAGCACGCTGTCAAGCGATGCAGGGTGCGCTTGTGTCTGCCCGGTCGAGCCGCCATAGTTGCGCCGGTTGTTTCCCGCACCCGGACCGGATCAATGACGACAGAGCCTGGCCCATCGGCGGCCCTCGCTGCCGCGAAAGAAGCCGCCGAAGCCGCCGCGCGGATCAGCCGCAAGTACTATGCGGGCAACTTCACGGTGCGCACGAAAGCGGATCGCACGCCCGTCACGCAAGCCGACGTCGAATGCGAGCAGGCGATCCGGGACATCATCGGCCGGCGGTTTCCGGATCACGGATTCTACGGCGAGGAGACCGGGCGCACGCGGGGCGATGCCGACTACGTGTGGCTCGTCGATCCGATCGACGGGACCAAGGGATTCATCCGCCAGTACCCGTTCTTTTCGACGCAGATCGCGCTGACGCACGAGGGACGCATCGTGCTCGGCGTGTCGAGCGGCACGATGATGGATGAACTCGCCTGGGCGGAGGAGGGCCGCGGCGCCTGGCTGAACGGCGTTCGGCTCGCGGTCAGCGATGTTGCCGACCCGGGTGCGGCGGCCGTCTCCACCGGCAACCTCAGGTCGCTGGCGAAGTCCGGCGGCTGGGCGGGCCTCGGGGAGATCGTGGCGCGCGCAGACCGGATCCGCGGTTACGGCGATTTCTATCATTATCATTTACTTGCGGCGGGGAAGATCGAGGCCGTCATCGAATCCGACGTCAACATCCTCGACATCGCGGCGTTGTCGCTGATCGTGACCGAGGCAGGCGGCGTGTTTACCGATCTGAACGGCGACGCGATCGGACTCGGGACGCGCTCCGTACTCGCCGCGAACGCGGCGCTGCATGCGCAGTACCTGGAGTCCTTACGGGGCTGGGTGGTCTGACACTGCGACGAACAGATCGCGCGAACGCCAGCGGACCGTCTCCATCGTCGTCGCGTACAACTCGCCGAGGGAACCGACATCCAGCACATCGGCGCTCGCGCCGAGGCGCCAGCGGCCGTCGCCGTGGAGCAGCAGGCAACGGTCGGCAAAGCGGGCCGCGAGGTTGACGTCGTGCAGGCTCACGAGGACTGCCGCGCCCTGTTCGTCGGCCGCGCGGCGGAACACCGCGAGTGCGTCGAGCTGGTGCTGCGGGTCGAGGTGATTGGTCGGTTCGTCGAGCAGGTAGACCGACGGACCTTGTGCGAGTACCTGCGCGATCGCGAGCCGGCGTCGCTCACCGCCCGACAGGGTCAGCACGTCGCGCGCGGCGAGCGAAGTGAGGCGCATCGTCTCGAGTGCCGCGCGGGCGATCTCGCGATCCCGCGCCGACTCCCAGCGCATGAGCCCGATGTGCGGATGGC
>JBAUVS010000212.1:0-3728 GCA_049583345.1 Woeseiaceae bacterium | reverse complement strand
GCGCGGAAACGCTGCGCGAGGGCAAGGACGTCGCCATCGTCGCCAACGGGACTCTCGTCTACCGCGCGCTCGACGCGGCAGCGGCCCTGGCCGATGCCGGCATCTCCGCGCGCGTCGTCAACATGTCGACTGTCGCGCCGCTGGATACGAAGGCCCTTGCGGCCGCCGCCGCGACGGGCGCGATCGTGACTGCCGAAGAGGGTGTGGTCCGCGGCGGCCTCGGCGGCGCGGTGGCCGAGTATTGTGCGGCGCACGCGCCGGTGGCCATCCGCATGCTCGGCTTTCCGGGCTTTCTGCCGACGGGCTCGGCCGAGTGGCTGATGGACCGTTACGGCCTGACGGCGCAGGGCATTGGCGCGGCGGCCCGGGAATTGCTCGACGCACGAGGCGGCTAGGCTTGGCTACCTGCGTTCTCGCGATCGACCAGGGGACGACCAATTCCAAGGCGATTCTGGTCGACGGGCAGGGCGCGATCGTCGCCAGTAGCTCGCGGCCGATGTCGGTCGAAACGCCGCGGCCCGACTGGGTGGAGCAGTCGGCGTCGGCCATCTGGGAATCGGTGGCGTCGCTGATCGGCGAGCTTGCCGGTGCCGGCGGTTCCGCGGAAATCGCGGCGATCGCAATTTCCAATCAGCGCGAGACGACCGTGATCTGGGACGCCGAAACCGGCGTTCCGATCGCGCCGGCGATCACCTGGCAGTGCCGGCGTTCCGCCGCCATCTGCGATTCGTTGCGGGAAGCCGGCCACGACGCGGAAGTGGTCCGGCGCAGCGGGCTGGGGATCTACCCGATGTTTCCGGCGAGCAAGATCACGTGGCTGCTGGAAAATGTCCCGGGTGCCCGGGCGCGCGCAGAGCGCGGCGAGCTGCGCGCCGGTACGGTCGACAGCTGGCTGATCGACCGCCTGACCGGGGGCGCAGTGCACGCGACCGACCACAGCAACGCTTCACGCACCCAGCTCCTGAACCTCGACAGTCTCGAGTGGGATCCGGTGCTCGAGGAGATCTTCGGTGTGCCGGCGCCAATACTGCCCGGCATCCGGTCATCCGACAGCGATTTCGGTGCGACCCGTGCACAGGACACACCGATACCGGGAGGGATCCCGGTGCATGCCGTGCTCGGCGATTCCCATGCTGCACTTTTCGCGCACGGACTCACCGGGCTGGGAAGCGCCAAGGTGACGATCGGCACCGGCTCGTCGGTCATGGCAGTGACGAATCGCAGGGTGCGCTCGCGAAGCGGCCTGTCGGGCACGATCGCGTGGAGCCGCGGCGGCGAAGTGACCCATGCACTGGAGGGCAATATCACGGTGTCGGGCCACGCGGCGGCGTACGCGACCCGGCTGCTCGGGCTGCACGACGAAGAAGAGCTGACCCGCCTGGCGCAGACCGTACCGTCCAGTGACGGTGTCAGTTTCGTGCCGGCACTCGCCGGGCTGGGCGCGCCGCACTGGTGCAGCCATGCAAGAGGCACGATCGCGGGAATGTCGCTCGGTACGGGCCCGGCACATCTCGCGCGGGCCGCGCTCGAAGGTATCGCACTGCAGATCTGCGACGTCGTTGCGGCCATGGAGTCGGATCTCGGCACCGACCTGACGGAGATCAGGGCGGACGGCGGGGCCAGTCGCAATGCCTTCCTGTTGCAGTTGCTCGCCGACCTGAGCGAGCGAAGGATCGTGCGGGCGCGCATCGCCGAAGCCAGCGCACTCGGCGTGGCGAGGTTGGCGTTGCAGACCCTGGGCCTGGCCTCCGGCGTGCACGACACGGCCGCCGATCGCTACGTGCCGGCAATGACCGCCGAGCAGCGTGCCGCCATCCGGGCCAACTGGTCCCGTGCCGTGCGCCAGGCGAGCCTGACCTGACCGGCCCGTCGATAAACTCTCCGGGCCGGCCGGGACTTTCCGGCTTCGTTACGCTTCGTCGTTGCCCATCCAGAATGGCGCGGTCAGAAACCACAAGACGGTGCCGATGAGCATCAGCCCTTTCATCTGCGGCTTGTCCACGCTGCCAGCGAGGTAGAGGCAGGCAGGAACGATCACCAGCATCAGTGCGATCGCGGAGAGCAATGGCAGCAGTCTTTTCATGTCGTCAGGCAGGTGTGGGTCGGGTTTGGCGTTGCAGGATCTTGCTCAGCGCCAGGTACAGGGCAGCCGCGACGAACCATCCCGGCAGGCTGGCGAAGTAGATTCCGAGGAAACCCATTTTCACTCCGGCGAGGCAAAGACCCACCGTCAGAATCCAGGCAATGGCCGGCGCCCAATTGACGGTCTTGCCCGCGGCCTCTGCGTAAAACGGTTGCATGCCGAAGCGCTTCATGAGCCAAAAATCACAGAAGATGACGGCGCCCATGGGCATCAGCACGAGACCGTAGAGGGCGACGAAGCCGAGCAGTTTCATCGCGACGGCCGGGAACATGCCCGCTACGGCGCACAAGAGGCCCGTCGCGAAGGTGACCTTGAACCGGGACACGTTCGGCACGATGGCCTGGAAGGCCAGCCCGGCGCGATAGATCGTCGGGTTCGCCGTCGTCCAGCCGGCGACGATGACGCACAACAGGCCCACGAGTCCCGCGGCATCGGCGGCCAGCGGCCCGGGCAGTACGTCGGTATTGCCGGGATCGCGATGCAACTGCAGCGCATAGAGAATCGACGCCGCGATCCAGGCGAGGAAGTGACCCAGGTACATGCCACTGGCGGTGGCAAGGCCGTAACGCGCCTTCTTCGCGTATCGGAACACGGACAAGTCCGACATCCCTACGTGCATGGCCATGTTGCAGAACCAGGCAAATGCCATGACATGCCAGAACGTGAATTTGACCTGCCCGGGAAGCGGCTCACCCCCGGTCCAGATGACGGTCTTCGCCAGGTGCCAAACGTCAGCCAGGCTCTCTACTGATGCACCAGTTGCGGTGACGAAATCCCGCAGGCCGACGAGGCCGAAGGCGATGAAGACGAGCACCATCCACGGTGCCGCATAGTTCGCGACACGCGCCACGACGCGGTAACCGGCGGCGGCTACGTACGCGACGACGGTGCCGATCGCGAGCACGGCGACGATCCAGCCGATGCCGTTCGGATACAGATCGTTGAGGCCGGGCATCGGGAACTTGAACCATACGCCCAGCGCCGTGGCCGACACCGTGATCCTCGAACCGGCCAGGAAACAGAACGCGATTCCGTTGACTGCGTTGTAGACGACGACGAATCGGCGCCCGGTGATCTTCTCGAGCTGATAATAGAGTGTCAGCCGCACGCGGGTGGCAATCGGCGCCGTCATTAGCGTCCAGCTCAGCACGGCGAGCAGATTGCCGATCAGGAGACCCATGACGAGGTCGAACGCGCCGACACCGGCGGCGACGAACAGCGGACCGATCATCAGCTCGGTACCCGCCGTGTGTTCGCCGGCGTATTGGCCGACGAAACTCCGGAAACCGAGCAGCGCCTCGCGCGGTACCGGTTCGCGCTCGTATTCGGTTGCGGCTGAGGACATCGACGTACCGTGCTCCGGTCAGTGACCCGGCGAGTCGACGAGAATATCGCGAGTGATCGCCTCGATACGAGTGACGCCGGTCAGCGCCATCGCAACCCGCATCTCCGCTTCGATCAGATCGAGAACGTGTTCGATGCCAGCCTGCCCGCGGCCCGCCAGAGCGTATACCCAGGCGCGTCCCAGCAGCACGGCGTCCGCCCCGAGCGCCAGCATGCGTACGACGTCAAGGCCGGAACCGAC
>JBAUVS010000211.1:0-1540 GCA_049583345.1 Woeseiaceae bacterium | reverse complement strand
GCGACGCGATGCTAGTCGCCACGTCCGGCGATGCTGGCCGGCGCCACGCTCGCGCCGTCCGGCCGACGCGGGTCCGATGCTCCCTCGAACAGGCCGCTCTCGATCGCGACACTCTGCAGGCTCGTCTCCAGCGACGGCACGAGCTTGACGTGGTGACCGCGCGCTTCCAGCAGCCGGACCGTGTCCGGGCTGTAGCCGTCCTCCAGCAACAACTGGTCCGGCCACCACTGGTGGTGCATGCGTGGGCGGCTCTCCGCGGCCGCGATGTTCATGTGGTGGTCGACGACGTTGACGATCATCTGCAGCACCGTCGTGATGATCCGGGACCCGCCGGGACTCCCGGTCGCGAACCACGGCCTGCCGTTTGCGAACACGATAACGGGCGTCATCGAACTCAGCGGCCGCTTGCCGGCCTCGATCGCGTTGGCCTCGCCGCCGAGCAGGCCGTAGGCGTTCGGGACGCCGGGCTTGGAGACGAAGTCGTCCATCTCGTCGTTGAGCAGGAACCCGGCGCCCGGCACCGAGATTCCGGATCCGTAACTCAGGTTCAGCGTGTAGGTGTTCGATACGACGTTGCCGTCGACGTCCACGATCGAGAAATGCGTGGTCTCCATGCTTTCGTGCGGCGGCGGCTTGCCCGGCAGCACGTCCGATGAACGCCGCGCCTGCTTCATGTCGATGGTCTTCGCGAGCTGCGCCGCGTAGGCCTTGCTGGTCAGCCAGTCGACCGGCACCTCGTAGAAGCCCGGGTCGCCGAGGTACTTGCTGCGATCCGCGTACGCCAGGCGCATCGCCTCGGCGAGCACATGCACCTCGTCGGCGCTGCCCTCCCCGAATTCCCCGAGCGGGAAATGCTCGAGGATGTTGAGCATCTGGATGACGTGCACGCCGCCGGAGCTCGGCGGCGGCATCGCCACGATCTCGTAGCCGCGATAGTTGCCGCGCACCGGTTCTCGCAGCACGGGCCGATAAGCGGCGAGCGAGGCCTTGTCGATCAGGCCGTCCCCCGCCGCCATCTCGGCGACGATCCTGTCCGCGATCTCGCCGCGATAGAAGGCATCCGCCCCGTCGTCCGCGATGACCTGCAGGGTGTGGGCGAGATCCGTCTGCACGAGCCGTTCGCCGGCCACGTAAGGGACTCCGCCGGGCTTGTAGAAATAGGTGCAGCTCGCTTGCTGACGGCACAGCCGGTCGCGGCTGGAAGCGAATTTGGTCTCCTGGTCGAAGCTGACCACGAAGCCGTCACGCGCCAGCGCGATGGCCGGCTCCAGCAGCTTGCGCCAGGGCAGCCGACCGAATTTCTCGTGGGCGAGATACAGACCGGCGACGGTCCCGGGTACGCCGCTCGACTTGTGGCTGTTGAGCGCGCGGTCCCGATCGGCCTTGCCGGCCGCGTCCAGGAACATGTCGCGGGTGGCCTGCTTCGGTGCCATCTCGCGGTAGTCGATGGCCGTGCTCGTATCCGTGGCCGCATCGTAGACGAGCATGAATCCGCCTCCGCCGATGTTGCCCGCCCGGGGCAGCGTGACGGCGAGTGCGA
>JBAUVS010000210.1:0-3479 GCA_049583345.1 Woeseiaceae bacterium | reverse complement strand
GGTCCGGTACCTCGAACTGGTACGAGTCGCCCTTGTAGGAGACCGAGCCGATCACCGCCAGCGAGCCTCCAGCCACCGGTGTCTCATAGCGCAGTGTCAGGTTGGCCGTCTTGTCCGGCGTGTTCTGGAATTCGCGTTGCTTCGAGATATCCACCAGGATCGGCTCGCCGGTGTTCGGATCCGTGGAAGCCTGCAGCCATTCCGTGTAGTCGGCATTGATCAGTCCGAGCGAAAACGTCGCCGAGAAGTTGTCGGTGAAGCGGGCCGCCGCCTCGACTTCCAGGCCGTCGACATTGGCTTTGCCGGCGTTGGTGACCTTGCCCGCGAAACCGTCGACGACGCCGTCGCCGTCGGTATCCAGGAGGATTGAGCCCGGGACCTGCACATCCGTGTAGTCCATCGTGAACGCGGCGATGTTGGTCGTGAACCGGCCCTCGGCCCAGACCGACTTGGCGCCGACTTCGATCTGCTTGACCGTCTCCGGCGCGAAGCCCTGGCGTACTTCCGGGATGTTGTAGGCGCCGCGCGGATCGAAGCCGCCGCCCTTGAAGCCTTCACTGTAGGAGACGTAGAGGTTCTGGTCGTCGTTCGGGCTGTAGGAGAGGCTGACGCGCGGCGTGAACTTGCTGTCCGTGCGCTTGCCGTTGAATTCCGGCACGCCCTCGCTCGGAACGGTGATGGATATGGCGCCGTCGTTCCCGAAGTAGGGCGAGCCGAGACCGAGATAGGTCTCGCGATAGACGCGCGCCTTGCGCTCGTCGTCAGTGTAACGGCCGCCGACGGACAGGCTCCACTGGTCATTCAGGTCGTAGGTCACGTCGAGGAACGGTGCCCAGGCCCTGGTGTCGTAATCGCCGAGCGTGAACGCGGTCGCGCCGCTCGCCCCGAGCACGACGTCGAAGGCGTCGAACGCGTTGGCGTCGAGGTAATAGAGCCCGAACACGCCCGTCAGCGGGCCGCTCGAGTACGTCAACTGGAATTCCTGGCTGAACTGCGAGTTGTCGTACACGACCGGCGCGTCGAATTCGTCGATCGGCAGGTTGTCGAAGTCGATCCAGCTCTCGCTGTGGTCGGAGCGCTTCGACGTGATCGACTTGAGTTCCAGCGCGTCCGAGAGGTTCCACCTGACGAGCAACCCGACGCCACCCTGTGTCACTTCGGGGTTGAGGCCACCGCGCGACGACGGGTAGGTCGAGATGCCGGCGCGCGTATCGAACGGATTGCTCAGCACGGGATAGACGTCGCCCGTCAAGGGATCGGTGGTCGCGCTCGGCAGCATGCGGGCGCCCTGGCGCGGGGTGGAATCGTCGACGCTGTAGTCGCCGTACAGGCGCACGAACACGTCGGACGACGGCTCCCACTCGGCGCTGAGCCGATAGCCCATGATGTCCTTGTCGGCATTGTCCTCGCCCGTGAACCGGTTCTTGCCCCAGCCGTCGTGGTTGAACGTCGCGACGGTGCCGCCGATCCGGAACGTGTCGCTGAGCGGCAGGCTGCCGGTCAGGATGAGGTCGGCCTGGCTGTAGTCGCCGACGTTCGCCTTGATGCTGAGTTCCTTCTCGGTGGACAGCGGCCGGGTCACGTACCGCACGGCGCCGCCGATCGTGTTGCGGCCGTACAGCGTGCCCTGCGGGCCGCGCAGTATCTCGATGCGTTCGACGTCGTAGATGTCGAACACGGTGGCCTGCGGGCGGGCGAGGTAGACGTCGTCCAGGTAGATACCGACGCCGCCCTCCCAGCCTGCGACCGGGTCCTGCTGGCCGATGCCGCGGATGTAGGCGGTGAGCGTCGTGTTGGTGGCGCGGGATACCTCGAGCGTGACGTTGGGCGTGTAGTTGCTGAGCGCCGTGACGTCGACCGCGCCGAACTCGTCCAGCGTCTTGCCCGTGTACGCGGACACCGCGATCGGCACGTCCCGCAGCGATTCCTCGCGCCGTCGGGCCGTGACGGTGATCTCCTCGAGGGGTTTGTCCGCCGTCTTGCTCTGCGCGATGGCAGGAGCCGGCAGGGTGAACGTGACGAGAGCCGCGGCCGCGCCCAGCAGGGCTGAACGGGCCGTCCAGATGACAGAAATACGCATGATTGTCCCCCGGTTGGGCCCACAGCGGGGCCCGCTGTTCAACGAACGTTCAACCGAGCCTAATTGAACGTCCGTTGAAATGCAAATCCGGCATTCAAAACCGGCGCACGGGGACTATTTCCGGCACAGACGCTCGAAACCGGCGGCGAGGAACTGCGGCATGCGCTCGTTGATGCTGTCCATGTCGCGGGAATGCACGACGCCGCCCGACAGGTTGTCGATGCGGCCGGTCTCGGCGAAGGTGAGCGTCAGCGCGCCGGACAGGAAGTGGTAACTCCAGTACAGGTCGCGTTCGTCGCAGTCGGGCAGGGCATTGCGCAGCGCCTCGAGGAAGCGCTTCACGAGGGGGTCGAAATACCGCGTCATGAGTTCGCCGCCCCATTCGAACGAGCTGTTGATCTGTGCGACGAGCTGGAAATAATGCGCCCATTCCTCGTGCTCGCGGGCCAGCAGATCCAGCAGCGGGTGGGTAAAGGCGTCGATGATCTCCTCCACGGTCGGCGCGTCGTCGGGGTGGCGCTCCTCGACGGCCTCGAGGGCCCTGAGCCGGATGTCGTTCAGGATCTCGGCCCGCCGTATCATGACGTTGTCGAACAGATCCCGTTTGGACTTGAAGTGGTAATAGGCCAGCGAGACGTCGGCATCGGCCTTCGCCATGATCCGCCGTACCGAGACGCCGTCGAAGCCTTTGCGCGCAAACAGTTCCTCCGCGGCATCCAGGATGCGATCGCGGGTGTCTTTCTTTTGATGGGTGTTCCGAATCTTCTCGCGGGCTTCCCTGGATTGCTTGGCCATGGCCTCGGGGTTCCTCGTGCCGGCGTTTGCGGCAAGACAGGGAGATGCTGCCAGCGCCACCATTGAATTTCAACAATCGTTCAATTACTATTCAACGCTCGTTGAACACCGGCCCTTATCGGGGTGGGTGGCAGAGTACCAGGGGGGATTCGAATGGCGTGGTTCTCGCCGCAACCGTTGACGGTACCCGAAGTTATCGCCCTGAACGCCGCATCGCTCGGCGCCAAGGATGCCGTGGTCGTTGACGACGTGGCGACGAGCTGGCGCGACTTCGGCGCCGGCACGGCACGTATCGCCAACGCGATGCTCGACGCCGGCATGGCGCCCGGCGATCGGGTGGTCATCCTGATGAACAACAGCTACGAGATGGCCGAGGCGATGTTTGGCGTCACCCGGGCCGGGCTGTGCGCGGTGCCGCTGAACTGTTCGATCACCGACGAGGCGGTCGCCGGCATGATCGCCGACAGCGCCGCGAAAGCGGTCATCGCCTCCGACGAACATATCGCGCGCATCGAACGGCTGCGTGCGCGCCTGACCGCCACGACGCGGGAACGCCTGATCGGCCTCGGCGCGGCGCCGGAGGGCTGGCGCGCCTACCCGGCGT
>JBAUVS010000209.1:0-1701 GCA_049583345.1 Woeseiaceae bacterium | reverse complement strand
GACACCTGGGATGCCGCGCTCTGGAGCGCATGGACGGCCGTGCACGCGGCGCGCGAGGTAGTGGCCGGCGCGCCCGCCTGTTATGCCCTGTCCCGGCCGCCCGGCCACCACGCGGGCAAGGAGCTGGCCGGCGGCTTCTGTTATCTCAACAACAGCGCGATCGCGGCCCGGGAATTGCGCGGCAGCTACGAGAAGGTCGCCATCCTCGACGTCGACGTGCATCACGGCAACGGCACGCAGGACATCTTCTACGAGTGCGACGACGTGCTCACCGTGTCGATCCACGCCGACCCGGTGCGCTTCTACCCGTTCTTCTGGGGCGCCGCCGACGAGACGGGCGCGGGTGCCGGCCACGGATACAACTGCAACCTGCCATTGCCGCGCGGTACCGGCGACGACGAATACCTGGCGACGCTCGGGCAGGCCCTCGGCCGGATCGCGGATTACGCGCCCGGCGCGCTGGTCGTCGCGCTGGGCCTGGATGCCTCGGGCGACGACCCCTTCGCGGGATTCGCCATCACGACGCAGGGCTTCGGCCGCATCGCCGAGCGCATCGCCGGACTCCGGCTGCCGACCGTGCTCGTACAGGAGGGGGGCTACCCCCAGCCCGGGCTCGGCGACAACCTCGCCGCGTTCCTCGGCGCCTACGGCTTGTAGATCGTGCCGCCTTTCATCACGAAGTCGACGTCTTCCAGCTCGCTGACGTCGTCGAGCGGATTGCCGTCGGTCGCGACGATGTCGGCGTAGAAACCCGGCGCGATCTGGCCGACCGAGTCCGGCCAGCCGAGCAGGTCCGCGGCGTTCACGGTCGCGGCCCGGATCGCCTGCATCGGCGTCATGCCGTATTCGACCATGACCGCGAACTGCTTGCCGTTGTCGCCGTGCGGATAGACGCCGCCGTCGGTGCCGAATGCCAGGTTCACGCCCGCCTCGACCGCCTTGCGGAAATTGTCCCGTTGCAGCTGGCCGATCATCTTCTCCTTCGCGAGCGACTCGGGCAGCATGCCCATCGCGGCGCCGTGCTCCATGATGAATGTGTCGTTGTAGATGTCCATGACGAGATAGGTGCCGCGCTGTTTCGCCAGCTTGAGGCCCTCGTCGTCGATCAGGCTGGCGTGCTCGACCGAATCCACACCGGCGAGGATCGCGGCCCTGATTCCCTCCGTGCCGTGGGCATGGGAGGCCACCTTGCGGCCGTGCTGATGCGCCTCGTCGACCAGCGCCTTCATCTCCTCGAAGGTGTACTGCTGGCCGCCGACGCTGTCGCCCTTCGAGAGCACGCCGCCGGTGGCGCAGAACTTGATCAGGTCGACGCCGTACTTGATGTTCTCGCGCACCTTGGCGCGGATGGCCCAGGGTCCGTCGGCGACGCCTTCGCTGCGGTCGTGGTATTCCGCGGGCAGCAGGTTGTTGTCGCAGTGGCCGCCGGTGATGCCGAGCGGCGGACCGGAGACCCGCAGCCGCGGACCCGGCAGCTCGCCGTCGTTGATCGCATCCCTGAGCGCCACGTCGGTGAAATGGCTCGCGCCGACGTTGCGCACCGACGTGAATCCAGCGAGCAGCGTCTTGCGCGCGTTGTAGGCGCCGTACAGCGCCTCGCGCGGCACCGAGATCGCGAGGCCGCGGTAGCCGTGGAAGCGGCTGTCGCCGGTCAGGTGATCGTGCATGTCGATCAATCCCGGCAGCACGGTGCTGCCGGAC
>JBAUVS010000208.1:0-13236 GCA_049583345.1 Woeseiaceae bacterium | reverse complement strand
AACTCGCGAGGATCGGCAGGCTGCCGTTGGCGTCGCGCGGCGATGCCGCCAGGCTCGCGTGCAGGACCTGCGACGGCTTGGGGAAACTGGCCGTAAACACGCCGGTACGGGCGATGTTCGAACAGGTGGCGTGCGTCGGTGCACAAACGAAGCCGAAATAGTTCTGCCAGCCCATGGGCGTGACCATGTGCTTCGGCGCGAGATCGAAGGAGCCGTCCGGATCGGTGGTTCCGATCAGTACGTGTGGCGCAACCATGAAGAAACGGTCCCAGACGGGCTGCCGCAGATCCAGGTCCTTGAGTTGCCTGTTTGGGGGCTTCGACGGCATTCGTCAACTCCCGCCAGACTACCGTACTTCCCAACCTACGCCGCCGTCAGTAGACTGAGAATAGGTAGTTGTCACGTGGAATGTGCAATATGCAAGGACAGAACATGGATATTTCGAAGCTGATCGCGAGCCAGAAACCGGGCTATGCGCTGGATCAGCGTTTCTATACGGACCCCGATATTTATGCGCTCGAAATAGAGCGCGTCGTAGCGCGGAACTGGATCCTCGCGGGGCACGTGTCCGAGCTACCCGAGCCGGGCGATTACAAGGTCATCAACGTGGCCAAGGAGTCCGCGATCATCGTGCGCGGCAGCGACGGGCAGCTGCGCGCATTCGCCAATGTGTGCCGCCACCGGGGTTCGCTCGTGTGCCTGGAGAACCGCGGCCACACCCGCAAATTCACCTGCCCCTATCATGGCTGGATGTACGACATCGACGGCAACCTGACCGCGGCACGCAGTATGCCGGACGACTTCGACAAGTCGGGCCACGGCCTTAACCCGGTATCGTTCGACGTCATCCACGGCCTCATGTTCGTGTGTTTCTCGGATTCGCCGCCGGGCCTGGCGAGCGCGAAACGCGACCTCGCCGAACCCATGGCCCTCTTCGATTTCGAGAACCTGAAGGTCGCCGCGCACCGCTCCTATCCGATCCCGGCGAACTGGAAACTTTCCATCGAGAATTACCAGGAGTGCTATCACTGCGTCACGGCGCATCCCGAGTACGCGCGCATGCACACCCTGATGGTCGAAGGCCGCAAGCGCGGGCGCCTGCAGGAGCACATGCTGGAGAAGATGGAAGCCTGCGGGCTGCGCAACATCGAGATCGACCGCATCGACACACGGGCGCCCGAGGGCGAGATGGGCTACGGTTACAGCCGCACCGCCATGTTCGAGGGCTACCTGACCGGCAGCCGGGATGGCTCGCCCGTCGCGCCGCTGCTCGGCCAACTCACGGACTACGATGGCGGCGCATCCGACTTCGTGTTCGGCGCATTCTCGTTCCTGCTCGCGTATTCCGACCACGTGGTCTGCTATGTCTTCACGCCCGTCGACCCGATGCACTGCCGTTGCGACATTTACTGGCTGGTTCGTGCCGATGCCGAGGAAGGCAAGGACTACGATGTCGGGGAGCTGATCTGGCTGTGGGACATCACGACCGAGTCCGACAAGACCATCATCGTCAACAACTGGAAGGGCGTGCAATCGCGCTACTACAAGCCCGGCCCCTTCTCGGCGATGGAGAACGCGGAGCGTACCTGGACCGAGTGGATCCTCCAGGAACTCGCCCGGCCCTGACACCTTTTTTCTGTCATTGCGAAGAGCGTAGCGACGAAGCAATCCACACTGGATTGCGTCACTTCGCTCGCAATGACGCCGGCGCCCCTACAGGTCCTTCTTGCGCATCGCCAGCCAGGCGATGAGCAGCCCGACGCTGACGATCAGGATGATCAGCGAGGCCAGCGCATTGATGTCCGGCGTGACGCCGAGTTTCACCTTCGAGAAGATGTACATCGGCAGCGTCGTGCTGCCGGGACCGGACACGAAGCTCGCGATGACGAGGTCGTCGAGCGACAGCGTGAACGACAGCAGCCAGCCCGCGACCATCGCGGGCGCGATCAGCGGTAGCGTAATGTCGAAGAGCACGCGCAGCGGCGTGCCGCCGAGGTCCATCGCCGCTTCCTCGAGCGACTCGTCCATCGCGGCGAGGCGGGACTGCACGACGACGGCGACGTAAGCCATCGAGAACGTGATGTGCGCGATGGTGATGGTGCCGAAACCGCGCTGCGCAGGCCAGCCGGTCAATTGCTGCAGGCTGACGAACAGCAGCAGCAGCGACAGGCCCGTGATGACCTCGGGCATGACGAGCGGCGACGTGATCATGCCGGAGAACAGGGTGCGTCCCTTGAAGCGTCCGAAGCGCGCGAGCGCGATGCCCGCCATCGTGCCGAACACGGTCGCGATCGTGGCGGAGGTGGTCGCGATCCGCAGGCTCAGGAAAGCGGCGGCGAGTACCTGGTCGTTACGGAGCAGCTCGCCGTACCAACGGGTCGAGAATCCGCCCCATACCGTGGCCAGCTTCGAGTCGTTGAACGAGTAAACGACGACGGATACCAGCGGCACATACAGGAACGCGTAGCCGAAGGCCAGCACGGAGAAGACGAATTTCGATCTGACCCGGTTCATGCCTGCTCTGCATCGCGGGCCTGGTTCCGCTGCAGCCAGACCATCGGGACGACGAGTAACGCGAGGAGCACGATCGCCACTGCCGAGGCCAGCGGCCAGTCGCGGTTTGCGAAGAACTCGTCGAACAGGACGCGGCCGATGAGCAGCGATTCGGGGCCGCCGAGCAGGAACGGGATGACGTACTCACCCATCGCCGGGATGAAGACGAGCAGGCAGCCGGCGATGACGCCGGGCCGGGCGAGCGGCCAGGTGACATCCCAGAATGCCTGCGTCCGCGTGGCGCCGAGATCCAGTGCGGCGTCGATGAGGTCGAGGTCCATGCGTTCGAGCGTGGCATAGAGCGGCAGGATCATGAATGGCAGGTACGAATACGTAAGGCCGATGAAGATTGCGTAATCGGTGTACATGATGGGTATCGGCTGATCGACGACGCCCAGCCACATCAGCAGGTTGTTGATCACGCCGTAGTTGTTCAGCAGACCCATCCAGGCGTAGACGCGCAGCAGGAACGAGATCCAGAACGGGAGCACGATGAGCAGCAACAGCAAATTGCGGGTCTGGGAGTCGCTGCGGGCGATGCCGTAGGCCATCGGGAAGCCGAGCGCGAGGCAGAGCAGTGTCGCGGCGAACGCCAGGAATACTGACTTGAGATAGGTGACTGCATACAGCTTGTCGGTCAGCAGGAAAAGGAAGTTGTCGAACGTGACGGAGAGATGGCCGTGGGCGTCGAAGGTCGGCGTGAACGGTGGCTGCGCGATCACCGGGTCGGCAAAGCTTATTTTCAGGATAATGGCGAAGGGTGCGAGGAAGAAGAGCAGCAACCAGAAGTAGGGTATTCCGAGCAGGAGGCGCTGCCAGATGCCGTCTCTGCCTCGCGCCAGCGCCACGTCTCAGTCCTCGCCGCTCAGCACGATGGCGCTGCGCGGGTGCCAGGAGATCCAGACGCGATCCTCCCAGACCACGGGGCGCTTCGCCGAGCGGCGCCGGTTCTGCTCGCTGGCCTGGACGATCTTGCCGTTGTCGAGGCGTATGCGGTACAGCGACAGGTTGCCGAAGTAGCCGAGGTCGTGGACGATGCCGGGGAATCGCGTGTCCTCGTCATTGTCGGGCTCGTCGCGGCTGATGTAGATCTTCTCCGGACGAACAGCGACGCAAACCTTGTCACCGATGCCAACCGCAAATTCGCCGAGCGCACGCAACTCGCCGTCGGATTCCTCCGAACCGACGCGGATCCCCTCCGCGTCGACGTTCGTCACGCGACCCTCGAAGGTGTTGATCGTGCCGATGAAATTCGCGACGAAACGGTTGCACGGATACTCGTAGATTGCCTTCGGGTCGCCGATCTGAAGGAAACGACCGTCCTGCATGACGGCGATCCTCGTGGACAGCGTCATTGCCTCTTCCTGATCGTGCGTGACGACGATGAACGTGATACCGAGCTTGTCCTGGATGTTCATGAGCTCGAACTGCGTGCGTTCGCGCAGGCTCTTGTCCAGCGCCCCGAGCGGCTCGTCGAGCAACAGCACTTTGGGTTCCTTGATCAGCGAGCGCCCCAGCGCGACGCGCTGGCGCTGGCCGCCGGAGAGCTGGTCGGGCTTGCGCTTGCGGAAGTCGCCGAGCTGCACCAGGTCGAGCATGCTGTCGACGCGGCGCGCGATCTCGGCCCTGGCCACGCCATCCTTGCGCAGGCCGTAGGCGATGTTCTGTTCGACCGACATGTGCGGGAAGATGGCGTAGGACTGAAACATCATGTTGACGGGCCGCTCATAGGGCGGCTGGTGCGTGACCTCGACTCCGTCGATCTCGATGCTGCCGGAGGTCGGAGATTCGAGCCCCGCCATCATCCGGAGCAGCGTCGACTTGCCACAGCCGGATCCGCCGAGGATCGAGAACAGCTCGCCGCGCCTGATGTCGAGGTCGACGTGGTCGACGGCGACGAAATCGCCGAAACGCTTGGTGAGCTGGCGTATGCGGATGAATCCTTCGCCCGTGTTCTGCTCGCTCACCCTGTTGCCCCGCGCCTAGATGCCGCTCTTGACCCGCGCGAACATGCGCGTGCGCGGCCGTTCGCGTTTCGGGTCGATCGTGAGCGTCTTGTACAGCAGGGACCATGTCGCTTCATCCGGGAAAATCTCCGGGTTGTTCAGGATCTCGGGCTTGATGTATGGCCAGGAGGCCGTGTTGACGTTCGGATAGACGACGTAGTTGGCATTCGCGGCCGCGATGTCGGGGCGCATCAGGAAATCGATGAAAAGGTACGCGTTGTCCTTGTGGGGCGCGTCGCTCGGAATGTACAGGCCGTCCACCCAGAGGCCGGAGCCTTCCTTCGGCGTGGTGTAGCGCAGATGGATGTCGAGGCCGGCCTCCTTTGCCCTCGCTGCGGCCTGTGCGTAGTCGCCGGACCAGCTCATCGCGACGCAGACTTCCTTGTTCGGCAGGTCCGACATCATCTTCTGGTTGCTGAAATAGCGGATGTACGGACGGACCTTGTCGAGCTGGGCTTCGGCGGCGGCCAGGTTTTCGTCGTCGACGGCATTCGGATCCCGGCCGAGGTAAGCGAGCACCATCGGGATCACATCGGTGGGGCTGTCCAGGAGCGAGATGCCGCAGTCCGCGAGCTTCGAGGCTACCGCCGGGTCGAACAGGACGTCGGAGCTGTCCATCTTGTGGTTGGGCAACCGCGCCCGCACCATGTCCACGTTCCAGGCATAGCCGGTCGTGCCCCAGAAATACGGGACGTTGTAATCGGTAACGCCCTTGTACTCGATCCGTTTCATGAGTTCGGGATCGAGATTCTTCAGGTTCGTGAAGCGTGAGAAGTCGAGCTTCTCGAACACGCCAATCGGTGCAAGGCGTTCGGAGAACTGGTTGCTGTGGACGACGACGTCGTAACCGCTGGCACCGGCCAGCATCTTGACGTCGACGACCTCGGACGAATCGTAGGTATCGTAATTGACCTTGATGCCGTACTCGGCCTCGAACTTCGGGATCGTTTCGGGCGCGATGTAGTCGGCCCAGTTGTAGACGTTGACGACCTTCTCTTCGCCGGACTTCGTGTTCGTGCTATTGCCGCAGGCCGCGAGCAATGCGCCTGCGAGCAGGCCGGCGATGGTGAGGCGTGTCGGAGCGATTCTCATGACCAATCGATTTGACCACCCATCGCGGCGGCTGACAATCACATCCCGTCCAGGCCGCGTTTTGCGAGCGCGCGCGCGATAATCAGACGCTGGATCTCGCTCGTGCCTTCCCAGATGCGGTCGACGCGCAGCTCGCGGAAGAAGCGCTCGGCCACGTTCTCGCGCATGTAGCCGCGGCCGCCGAAGATCTGCACGGCCCGATCGGCGACCCGGTTCGCCATTTCGGAAACGAACAGTTTGACCACAGAGCAGCGGCTGTGCTGGGCCTTGACGTCCAGGCCGCGATCCGCGGCACGGGCGGCCTCGTAGGTCATCAGCTGTGACGCCCACAGCTCGGTCACGCTGTCGGCCAGCATGAACTGGATCGCCTGCTTCTCCGACAGCGGTGCGCCATCGACGGTGCGTCCCTTCGCGAAGGCGAACGCCTCCTCGATGAGGCGGGCCGCCGCGCCGCAGCTGCGCGCCCCGATCATCAGCCGCTCGTGACGGAACCAGCTGTGCGTGTACGCCATGCCGTCGCCCGGCCGGCCCACGCGCTGCGCCGCCGGCACGCGGACGTCGTTGAAACGATACGTCGGATGGTGGGCGGCGTAGGTGTGGCTGAACAGGGGCGTCGCGACGGTCTCGATCCCCGGCGTACCCTGGTCGACGAGGAACAGCACGTCGTCGTCCTCGTCCGGGATCCGCGCCTGGAACCAGATGAAATCGGCCAGGTTGCCGCTCGTCACGTACCACTTCTCGCCGTTCAGCACGTAGTCGGCGCCGTCCTTCACGGCGGTCGCCTCGAGACCCGAGACATCCGAGCCGGGCCCCGATTCCGTGATCGCATAACAGTCCTTCCGCTCGCCGCGCATCATCGGCAGGATAAAGCGTTCGATCTGCTCGTCCGAGCAGGCCTCGAACATCCACGACTGCGGTTCGGAGAAGCACCAGGACAGCGCGTTGGTCACGCGCCCGAGCTGTTCCCAGATCGCGACCTGTTCTTCCATCGACAGCTCGAGTCCGCCCCAGGCTTTCGGCACGTCGATCGCCGACAGGCCGAGCTCGATCGCGCGCGCCTTGTTGCGCTTGGTGATCTCCGCCGGCAAGACGCCGTCGTTGAGCTCGGCCTCAACCTCGTGCGGCTGCAGGTATTGGTCGGCATATTCACGCGCGATCGCCTGCCAGCGAAGCGCGTCCTTGCTGAGTTCGGGTTTCAAGTCAGGTGGTTTCCGGGAAATGTGATGGGAATACACTCTTCAGGTAGCTCAGGACGGCATCGAGGGCCGCGTGGCGATCCCAGGTCTGCGGGCTGATCAGGCAATCGAGCCACAAGCCGTTGGTCATCGCGGTCAGCGCCGCGGTCGCTTCCGCGGCCGTGACGTGATCGTAGTCGCCATCGGCAATAATCGACTCGCACAGGCCCTGGATGACCTCGTCGTAATGCCGGTCCACGTCGTCGCAGATGCGCCGGTAGGTCGGCCGGGATTTCACCTCGCCCCAGAACGCGAACCAGACGGCCAGCTTCTGCGGGTTGCAGACCGACGGCTTCAGGTCGAGCCGTATCAGCGCGAGCAGCTTGTCCGCCGCGTCGGGTCCGGACTTTGCCAGAGCCTTCTCGAACTGGGCGCGGTATTCGTCCGCCAGGTGCAGCAGGGTCTCGTTGAGCAGGTTGTCCTTGCTCTTGAAGTGCAGGTTGACGATGCCCTGCGACAATCCGGCCATGCTGGCCACGTCGGCGAGGGTGGTGTTGCCGATGCCCTTTTTCGCGATGCAGCGCATGGTCGCGTCGATCAGCTGCAGTTGCCGCGTCTCCCGCGAGGCCCTGCGGCCGGCCGGGGAATGGGGTTTTTTAGCTGCGAGGGCCATGGACGCCGTTTTTACACCAGTTGCGCAAATCCGCATAGCGGGGAGGGCGCAGGGACAGGAGAATCCCCTGATAATGCCACACTTTGAATGAATACTCATTCATTTTTCTGGACCCGGAGGCCCGCTTCGTGCGATGCTGGGCCGGATAAGAATGGAGGACATATGCGTTCCCTGGTTCGTTCAAATCAACATTACAAGAAAGCGGCAAGCCGGCTGCCCCTCGGCGTGTCGTCAAATTTCCGGTATTGGGGCGATGACAAGACGATCTACGCGAAGCGCGGCAAGGGCGGACGGCTCTGGGACATCGACGACAACGAGTACATCGACTACCGGCTGTCCTACGGGCCGATCATCCTGGGCTACGCCGATCCGCGTGTCGACGCCGCGGCGCGGGAAGGCATCGAGGTCGGCGGCGTGTTCGCGTTGTCGACCGAACTCGAGTACACGCTCGCCGAGCGCATCTGCAAGATGGTGCCCGGGGCGGAGCGGGTCCGTTATTCGAATTCCGGCACCGAAGCCGTCATGGCCGCGCTCCGCGTTGCGCGGGCGCACTCCGGCCGCGACGGGCACATCATGCTCGAGGGTGGCTATCACGGCGTGTTCAACGAGGTGATGTGGTACTCGGAAGTCGAGGAGTGGGATCCTGCGGACGGCGATCCGGAGGTCCTGCCTTATGGCGACGGCGTGCCGCGGGTCACGAAACGACTGTCCCACTCGGTGCCGCTCAACGACGCCAATGCCATCGAGGACCTGCTCAGGAAGCACCGGGACAGCATCGGCTCGATGTTGATCGAGCCGATCATGGGCAACTGCTGCGGGATCAAGGCAGACCGGCAGTACATGCAGGACATCCGCCAGCTCTGCGACATGTACGAGGTGCTGCTCATCATCGACGAGGTCAAGACCGGCTTCCGCGTCGCGAAGGGCGGCGCGCAGGAGCTGTTCGGCGTGCGCGCGGACATCTGCACCTTCGCCAAGGCGATGGGCAACGGTTATCCGATCGCAGCCATCGCCGGCAACGAGGACGTCATGAGCTGGATCGGCGACGACGTCGTGCACGGAGGTACCTTCACCGGACATTCCGTCGCACTCGCGGCCGCTGCAAAGACGCTCGAGATCCTGGACGAGACCGATGCGCTGAAGACCATCGAGAACTACGGTCTTGCCCTGCAGGCCGGGCTCAGCAAGATCCTGACACGGCGCAGCATTCCGCACAGTTTCACGGGCCATCCGGCGCTGATGGGATTGTTCTTCGACAGCGAGGCACCGCGTGACTACCGGGCCTGGGTCGATTCCGACTACGAATTCTACGATGCGCTGGCGCCGGAACTGCACGACACCGGGATCCTCGTCGAGCCCGACTCTCGCGAGCCGTGGTTCATCTGCGAGTCTCACAGCGTGGATTGTCTCCAGGAAACGCTGGACAAATTCGAACAGGCCGTAGACATTACGATCCGTAAGTTGTCGACGAAGCAACGTTTGGCGAGTACCGCATAACAGCCGCGGCCTTCGGACGCGGTGCCAGGAAAAACGGATCTCGATGCATGAAGACCTATGACGCGATCGTCGTCGGGGCCGGGCATAACGGCCTCACGACAGCTGCCTTTCTCGCGAAAGCGGGGCTCGACGTCGTCTGCGTCGAGAAGAACGATTACATCGGCGGCGCGGCAGTCAGCCGGAACCTGTACAAGGACTGGATCTATTCGAACTGCTCCTACGTGTGCAGCCTGCTCCGGCCCGAGATCTACCGCGCGCTCGAACTGCACCGCCACGGGCTGCAGGTGACGCCTTACGGCGGCTCGGTCACGTTCATGGAGAACGGCGACTACTTCGGCTCTTACCACGATGAGGAAGTCGCTTATCGGGAACGCGCGCGCTTCTCGCGCCACGATGCCGACGCCTACGAGCGCTATTCGGCGGATACGCTGCGCCAGTGCCGTTTCATCCGCGATTTCCTGCTGCGCACGCCGCCGGACCCGACATCGTTCCGGCCGAAGGACCTCCGCGAACTGCTGGCGATCGGCGCGAGGTTCCTCGAGATGGGCGAGGACCGGATGTACGAGACGATCCGGTTCTGGACGATGAGCGTCGCCGAGTACCTCGACGAGTATTTCGAGACCGACGTGATCAAGGCCTCGACCTCGGGCAGCGGCATCATCGGCACGGCTCTCGGCATCCATTCGCCGGGCACGGCCTACGTCCTCCTGCACCACTACATGGGCGAGGTCGACGGCAACGTGGGGACCTGGGGCTACGCGCGCGGCGGTATGGGCGGCGTGTCGAAAGCCATCGCCGGCGCGTTCAAGGCCTACGGCGGGGAACTTCGCACCGAGGCCGGCGTCGGCCGGATCCTGGTGAAAGACGGCAAAACGACCGGTGTCGCGCTCGAGTCCGGCGAGGAAATCTCCGGCCGGGTCGTCGTCTCCGCGATGGACGTGAAGCGCACCTTCCTCACCTGCATGGAGGAATCGGACCTGCCCGCGGCGTTCTACCAGCGGGTGAAAAATTTCAAGATCCGCGGCTCGTCGGGCAAGCTCAATATCGCGCTGGACGGCCAACCGACGTTCCCGGCACTGCCGAAAGGCAGCTCGCTGTATCAGAGCGACATGCACTTCATCGATTCGATGGAACGCATGGAGCGCGCCTATGACGACTGGAAGAACGGGATCTGGTCGCAGGATCCGTACGTGGACATGCTGATCCCGACACTGATCGATCCGACGATGGCGCCCCCCGGCAAGCATTTCATGAGCTGTTTCGTGCAGTACTGTCCGCACAAGCTCGAGGGCCGCGACTGGACGGACCCCGAGCGGGAGGCGTTCGCGAAGACCGTCATCGACCAGATCGGCAACTACAGCCCCGACTTCAAGGACCTGATCCTGCACTACGAAGTGCGCACGCCGCAGGACATCGAGAGCCAGATCGGCATCACCGAGGGCAACATCTTCCACGGTGAGCTGACCATGGATCAGCTGCTGTTCAACCGGCCCGTGCCCGGCTATGCGCAGTATCGCGCGCCGGTCGGCGGCCTGTACCTGTGCGGTTCGAGCACGCACCCCGGCGGCGGCGTGATGGCGGCGCCCGGGGCGAACGCGGCACGCGAGATCCTCGCGGATCTCAGGCGTCCGAACACCGTGCCGGTCAACTTCGGGGACGATTGACGGCTATGGCGGAACGGTACGATGTCATCGTAGTGGGCGGCGGGCACAACGGCCTCGTCTGCGCGGCATTGCTCGCACGCGCCGGCAAGCAGGTCGTGGTACTCGAGGCGAACGACCAGGTGGGCGGCGCCGCGGTTACGCGGGAATTCGCCGACGGCTTCGCCGTCTCGGCCTGCGCACATCTCCTCTATCAGCTGCAACCGGCGGTCCGCAAGGACCTGAAGCTGAACCCGGCGCTCGCCGCCGAGGACATGACGACGATCGCGCTCGGCGAAGACGGCGAGCACGTGCGCATCAAGGGCGACACGGTTGCCGGCGTCGACGACGCGGACGCGGACAGCTACCGCGAATTCCAGGGTCGGATGACCCGCTATGCGAACCTGTTGCGCCGCTATCTCAACAAGCCGCCGCCGCGGCTCGGGACGCGCGATTTTCGCGACCTGGCGACGCTGGCACAGCTGGGCCTCGACGTCCGGCGCCTGGGTCGCGACGATATGCGCGAGTTCCTGCGTCTGATCGGCATGAACATCTACGACGAGCTCGTGGAACGCTTCGAGAGCCCGCTGCTGAAGGGCGCGCTCAGCCTCGACGCCGTGCTCGGCACCCACCTCGGGCCGCGCTCCCCGAATACGGTCCTGACCTACCTGTACCGGCTCGCGGGCGACCAGGGCCGCGTCTCGTTGCCCGTGGGCGGCATGGGCAGCGTCAGCGACGAACTGGCCGAAGCGGCACGCAAGGCCGGCGCCACGATCCGTACGGGCATGCCGGTGCAACGCATCATCGTCGACAACGGCCGCGTGACCGGCGTCGAGACGGAATCCGGCGATCTGTTCGAGAGCCTCGTCGTCGTCTCGAACGCCGACCCGAAGCGGACGATCATGGAACTCGTCGGCGCGCGGCACGTCGAGGCCGGCTTCGCGCATCGCATCCATCACCTGCGGGCGAAGGGCAACGCCGCGAAGCTGCACCTCGCGCTCGACGGACTGCCCGAGATCGCCGGGCTCGCGCGCAATGAATATGCCGGACGGCTCGTGATCGCGCCGGACGAACACTACGTGGAGCGTGCATTCAATCCGGCGAAGTACGGCGAGGCTTCGCCGGAACCCGTGCTCGAGATCACCTTCCCGAGCGTCCGCGATGCGCGGCTGGCACCGGCGAACCGGCATGTGATGTCGGCCGTCGTGCAGTACGCGCCGTATGCGCTCAAGGGCGGCTGGACCGAAGAGGCCAGGCTCAGGTTCGAGGCGGAGGCGATTCGGGCAATCGAACGTTACGCGCCGGATATCGCCGAGCACATCGTCGCGAGCGAGCTGCTGACGCCGGCGGATATCGAACGTGAGTTCCACATCACGGGCGGCCACTGGCACCACGGGGAGCTGACGCTCGACCAGTTCCTGTTCGTGCGTCCCGTGTGCGGCGCCGCGCAGTACCGGATGCCGCTGGACGGCCTGTACCTCTGCGGCGCCGGCACGCATCCGGGCGGCGGCGTCAGCGGCGCGCCCGGCCGCAATGCGGCTCGCGCAATCCTCGCCCGGGAGAAATCCAGATGACGGTACAGGAAGTCCATCAGGGCCGGCTGCGGTCGCCGTTCTATTCGCGATTGGCCGCGCTCGACACGCTGAACGAGTGGCACTCGTGGAAGGGCTGGTCCAGCGCCGACGCGCTGTATTGCGCGGACACGGAATACTTCGCGATCCGCAACGCGACCGGCGTCTTCGATCTCACGCCGATGACCAAGTACCGCATCCGCGGCCGCGACGCACTCGCCTACATCGATCGCCTCGTCACGCGCGACATGGCAAAAATCAGGCCGGGCCGGGTCGCCTACGCCGTCTGGTGCGACGATCGCGGCCAGGTCATCGACGACGGCACGATCTTCCACCTGCACGAGGGCGACTACCGGCTCTGCTCGCAGGAACGCCACTTCGCCTGGCTCAGCACCTCGGCGATCGGCATGGACGTATCGATCCGCGAGGAGACCGAGGAAGTCGCCGGGCTCGCGGTGCAGGGGCCGACCTCGTACGCGATCCTGAGCAAGATGGGGCTCGACGGGCTCGGCGAGCTGAAACCCTTCGGGCTCATGCATTTCGATTTCGAGGGCACCGAGCTCATGGTGTCGCGCACCGGCTTCACCGGCGATCTCGGCTACGAGTTGTGGATCTCGCCCGACAAGGCCGAGGCGCTGTGGGATGCGCTTTTCGAGGCGGGCAAACTGCACGGCATCCGTGCGATCGGCACGCACGCGCTCGAGCTCGCGCGTGTCGAGGCGGGCTACCTGGCGGCTTACCAGGATTTCCTGCCGGCAAATGCCACGGTACGCACCGGCCGCACGCGCTCGCCGCTCGAGCTCGGTCTCGGCTGGCTGGTCGACTTCAAGAAACCGGTCTTCAACGGCCGCCGGGCGCTGGCCGAAGAGATGCGCAGAGGCTCGCCCTGGCGCCTCGTCAAGCTCGACATCGAGGGCAACAAGGCCGCACACAATTCCTACATCTTCGAGAAAGAGAAGGGTAACAAGACCAATATCGGCTTCGTCACTTCGGCGGCCTGGTCGCCGGTCTGCAAGCAGAACATCGCGA